>DFBP01000178.1:7971-8265 GCA_002366685.1 Rhodobacterales bacterium UBA3077
TACTTTCGCGCAGATTGCTGTTTGGAACGACGCTGACGTTGAAGCATTTGGCGAGAAGCTCTCGTTCAAAGGCCGCATCGAGCGCGAAGGCTGGATCGAACAGGCGAAGAAACTCGCCGCTGAAGCTTAAGTTTAAGGAGAATACGACATGGCACATAAAAAAGCAGGCGGCTCAACCCGCAACGGTCGCGACTCCGCTGGGCGTCGTCTAGGCATCAAGAAATACGGCGGCGAAGCTGTAATTCCTGGTAACATCATCTGTCGTCAACGTGGTACTCGCTGGTACCCGGGCAC
>DFBP01000273.1:0-1117 GCA_002366685.1 Rhodobacterales bacterium UBA3077
CAATCCGCAGCCGGTTTGAGGGGGTTGGCATTTCGTCCAATTGTTCCCCTAGATTCGGCGCTGCCAGAGCCATCACATTGGACCCATCGGCACCGAAAATCTCAACCTCTTCCATCCCGTCCGCCCAATGCCGGACTTCCGCAAGCTTGACAGCCCCCCAAAACCGAGCGACCTCACTATGAGTCGCAAACCCAAGCCGTGTGACGGCCGCATCACATAGCCACTCGATCTGCTCGATGTCACTCCGCTGTTCAGAGTGCAGGTTTGACGGGAACACCCTTTCCGCCAGGTCGTAATATTTTACAAAGTTCTCCCGGCGCGATGTTGCGAGCTCGCCAGCATACCACATCTGGTCTAACGCCTTTTTATGCGGTGGTCGCGCCCACATTTTTCGTTCGCCTTCGACCTTTGAGTCAAAACTGTGCGTCGAAAGCGCGCCCTCATCCGCAATTCGGGCTTTTATGTCCTGCACGTGTTGCTTGCCAAGGCTGGATTGATACCATTCGTGCCGTGCAACATAGGCGCCTAAACTCTCGAATTGCCGCTTCCACATCGGCAAATAATCCATCGGAATTAGACTAGCGTCATGCGTAAAATGTTCGAACAACAATCTGTCTTGCCCAAGCAAAGGCCAGAGCATTTTTTCGCGGTAATTCTGGTTTCGGCTCCACAATATATGGTGATGGGCGCGGGTAACATTGCGAATGGTATCAATTTGCACAAACCCCAGTTTGTGAATAATGGCCATCACATCGAGCGCACCTGTTGGCGGGCCTGCCAATCCGTGATTGGCCAACCATAACAGCCGCGCATCGCGATTATTGATCCGGAGTGTCACACGATTTTATCCATGGTGGGCCGCAACTGTTTTCAGGGTCGAAAACCCGTAGAGCGCCTCAAATCCTTTTTCGCGCCCGTGGCCCGATTTGCCAACGCCGCCAAAAGGCAGTTCAACCCCGCCGCCAGCACCATAGTTATTGATAAACACTTGCCCTGCCCGCAGCTTTTTGGCCATCCGCATTTGCCGCGCACCATCGTGTGTCCAGACCGATGCCACCAGCCCGTAAGCGGTTCCGTTCGCGATCCTCACTGCATCCGCCTCGTCCTCGAAGGGAAT
>DFBP01000273.1:1129-2541 GCA_002366685.1 Rhodobacterales bacterium UBA3077
AATCCCGCCATAGAGTGTTGGCGCAAAATAGTGCCCGCCTTCGGGCAGCCCTTCGCTCATTTGCGCTTGCGCCAATATCCGCTCAGGCTTTGCCGCTTTCACGAACCCTTCCACAATATCTTTTTGGCGCGCCGAAATTAACGGGCCGATGTCCAGATCATCCTCTGCTGGCCCAACGACCAGTTCTTCATAGCGCGCCGCCATCATTTTGCTTAGCTGTTCATAAACCCCGCGTTGAACCAAAATCCGGCTGGAGGCCGAACAGGTCTGCCCTGCATTCTGGATTCCGGCATTGACCAAAAACGGCAGGGCCGCTTCCAAATCGGCATCATCAAACACCACCTGAGGGGATTTCCCTCCTAGCTCCAACGTCACTGGAATTACGTTTCGCGCCGCTGCGGCCTGTATCAACTCCCCCGTCGCCACGGAGCCGGTGAAGGAAATATGCTGAATCCCCGTATGCCCGCTCAAAGCCGCCCCGGCTTCAGCCCCCAGCCCGGGCACAATGTTTAGGGCACCCGCAGGAAGCCCGGCCTCTACCGCAATCGCGCCAAAGGCCAGCGCCGTTAGGCAGGCTTCCTCCGCGGGTTTCAGGACCGCCGCATTCCCCATGGCCAGCGCTGCCCCGACCGAGCGCCCGATAATCTGCATCGGGTAGTTCCACGGCACAATATGCCCCGTTACCCCATGCGGTTCGCGCAGGGTATAGACCGTATACCCCGCCAAATAAGGGATCGTCTGCCCGTGGATTTTGTCACAAGCGCCGGCATAAAATTCCAGATACCGCGCCAAGGCCACCGCATCCGCCCGCGCCTGTTTCAGCGGCTTGCCCACGTCTGCCGCTTCCAGCGCTGCCAAATGGTCCACTTTGTCAAGGACGGCAACAGACATACGCTGCAAAACCCGCCCGCGTTCAAGCGCCGTCATAGCGCCCCACGCGCCATCAAGCGCGCCCTGCGCGGCATTCACCGCCGCATCAACATCAGCCTTTTGCCCTCGCGCGATTTGCGCCAGATCCCCTCCGGTAGAGGGGTTCTCCAAGCGCAAAAGCTCGCCACCCACGGGCGCAACCCATTCACCATTTACCAGGCATTTACTTGCATCAAACCATGTTTCGCTCATTGGAGCATCTCCTCAAGTTTCGGCGCTGCTTCTAGAAGCGCACGTGTGTAGGGGTGGGCAGGGTTGCGAAAAATGGCTTCGGTAAGCCCTTCCTCGACAATCTCACCGGACTTCATAACCATTACCCGGTCAGTAATGGCCCGCACCACGCTCAGATCGTGGCTGATAAACAAATAAGACAGGCCTAACCGGTCAGACAGCTCCGCTAACAGGTCCAAAATCTGCGCCCTGATTGAAACATCCAACGCAGAAACCGCCTCGTCCAGAATGATGAGTTCGGGATTTATAAT
>DFBP01000273.1:2569-10928 GCA_002366685.1 Rhodobacterales bacterium UBA3077
ATATATTTATCTGCATCAGAGCTGTGCATACCTACCGCCATCAGGGCTTCGGCAATTGCCAAGCGCCTGTTTTCTCCTTTGGGCGCATCGTCTAGCAAATGGAACGGCTCCGCCACAAGCCGCGAAACCTTATGGCGCGGGTTGAAGCTTCCGTAGGGATCCTGAAAGACCACCTGCATGTTGCGCCTCAGGTTTCGCGGCACGGTATGCCCCGCGCGCACCTGCTCGCCATTTATGGTGATGCTACCGCCTTGCACAGCCTCAAGCCCCAAAATTGCGCGGGTTAACGTAGACTTCCCGCACCCGCTTTCCCCCACCAAGCCAAGGCTTTCTCCCTTTTTCAGCGTGAAGCTGACACCGTCCACCGCTCTGAACTTCGGGGCCTTTCCAAACAGCGATTTTTTAGGCAATGCATAGTCCCGCACAAGGTCAGCAACTTCCAAAATCGACACCTCTTCGGCGTTATCCCCTCGTTCGGGCGCATGGCTGGAAGCCTCGAAAAGCGCCTTGGTATAAGGGTGTTTCATGTGCGCAAATATCTCGGCAGTGGTGCCCTGCTCCACAACTTCGCCTTTGCGCATGATCACGATCCTGTCTGCCACATCAGCGACAACACCAAGATCGTGGCTTATGAGCAAAAGCCCCATATCGCCTTCTTCGCGCACCAATCGCTTGAGGAGTTCCAAAATTTGGGCTTGTGTCGTTACATCCAGCGCTGTGGTTGGCTCGTCGGCAATTAAAAGTTTTGGCCTGAGCGCGATCGCCATAGCAATTACGACCCGTTGTCGTTGCCCGCCGGAAAGTTCGTGAGGATACCTTGAAAGCGGGAATTGGTCCTCTGGTAACCCGACCCTATTGAGCGTATCCCGCGCAATCGCTTTGGCTTCGGCTTTGCTGGCTTCACCGTGAATAAGCACAGTTTCGGCAACTTGTGCGCCTATGGTTTGAACCGGGTTTAACGCTGTCATCGGTTCCTGAAAAACCATCCCAATATCGCGCCCTCGCATTTGGCAGAGCGAAGCCTCGTCGAGCGCAAGCATGTTTTGCCTATCAAAGAGAACCTGCCCTCCGGCGGCGGCACCACGCGGTAAAAGCTGGTTCACGCAATAGGCTGTCATGGATTTTCCCGAGCCACTTTCGCCGATAACCGCCGTAACCTGACCGGCCTCCACCGCAAGGCTGACATTGTGCAAAATATCGGCCGCGCCGATTTTCAAATTAAGCCCTGAAATCTCTAGCAAACTCATTGTCTGTCCCGCCGGAGTTTGGGGTCAAACAGATCACGCAACGCGTCACCCATCAGGTTAAGACCAAGCACCGTCAGCACAATTGCGGCACCCGGAAAAAGTGCAAGATGAGGCGCAAAAGAAACCATTGTCTGGCTGTCCGCCAGCATTCGCCCCCAACTCGGGATCGGCGGTTGCGCCCCGAGGCCTACATAGGAAAGAGCGGCTTCAGCAAGGATGCCAAGCGAAAACTGGATGGTTCCCTGCACGATCAACAGGTTGGTGATATTGGGTAAGATATGCTCAAAGCTTATCCTCACCCGCCCCTTGCCTGCCACCCGTGCGGCCAGCACAAAATCCCGCGTCCAGAGGCTAAGCGCCCCGCCGCGGCTTAGGCGCGCAAAAACCGGGATGTTGAAGATGCCGATTGCGATAATCGCGTTGACCGCAGAAGCCCCGAAAACGGCGGTAATAAGAATGGCGATCAGAAGCGCGGGGAAAGCAAAGATCAAATCGTTACCGCGCATGATAAATTCATCAAGCAACGTGCCTTTTTTTGAAGCGGCTGCCAGCCCGAGCGGCACCCCAAGTACCACGCCAATGCCCACGGCAACAATGGCAACCGCAATCGAAGTCCGCGCTCCGACCATAATCATCGAGAAAATGTCGCGCCCCAAGTGGTCAGTCCCAAACCAGTTGGTAGCGTCCGGCCCGTGTAGTTTGTTGGCGATGTCAACACCATCAACCGGATAAGGCGTCCAAAGAAAAGAAACCAGCGCGGCACCGACAAAGATAAACGCAATGACAAAGCCAATCGTAAAACCCGGCATCCTGAAAGCAGCTTTTATCATGCCCGCCGCCTCAATCGTGGATCGACCAGCGCATAAGTGATATCTACCATAAATGTAACAAGGATGACGGCAAAAACCAGAAGCATCACAACGCTTTCCACCACAATCAGGTCGCGCTGGGTGATCGCTGTAAATATCATGCTGCCAAGCCCGGGCAGGAAGAACACTTTTTCAATGATTATGGCCCCCGCGAGCAGGAAGGAAAACTGTAAACCGATGATGGTAAGCACGGGTATCATGGCGTTTCGTAACGCATGATGCACCAACGCCCCGCGCCGTGTGCGCCCTTTGGCCCGCGCGGTGCGCATAAAATCCTCGCTCAATGTATCCAGCAGAGCCGAGCGCATTACCCGCGCCAAAATAGAGGCCTGCGGCAGGGCCAACACAAAGGCAGGTAATGTCAGTGACTTCATGGCAATGAGCGGATCATCCCAACCCGGGAAGCCACCCGCTGTAAACCAGCGGTACTTGATCGCTAACAGGTTGACCATGATCATGGCAAACCAGAAGTTGGGGATGGCAACACCCAGTTGCGTGCCGCCCATCACCATCCAGTCAGCCCATGAGCCGCGATTGGCGGCGGCAATTATTCCGATGGGAAACGCAATCAAAGTAGAGAGAATTAGAGCATACATCGCCAGTGGCAGCGATACCCAAACGCGCCCTTGCACCATTTCGGCTACCGGTACGCGGTAGGTATAAGACACCCCGAAATCGCCCTGCACCAGCCCTGATACCCAGCTCCAGTAACGGGCAATCATTGCTTGATCGAGGCCAAGCTGCACCCGCAGCGCGTCCACGGCATCTTGCGTGGCGTTAATACCAAGCATCAGGCGCGCCGCATCACCGGGGATGATTTCGATGGTGAAAAAGATAACCACGCTGGCCGCGACAAGGCTCAGACCGAGGGAGATCAAGCGTTTGAGGGTGAAAATCAGCATGAGGCGTCAGGTCTCCGGTAAGCAATGCGCCAAATGGTGTGGGCAATAGCCGCGCCTGTTAGCGGGATTGCAATTATGGGGAAGATTATCACCCTGATGCCCATCGCCTTCAGCTCACTCTTCATTCCGATATCATACCAATACACCATTGTGACCACCCAGATAAGGACTGCAACAGACAGCGCTAAACCTAAAGTAACGGCGCTTGTCCGCGTGCGAAAGCCAAGCCCGTGCGCCAAAAACCAGATCGGCGGGCCGACAAGAAAAAGCGCAATGCTGAAATAATAGAGATTGTCCGCGAAAGCCTCTGCCCAAAACTGTATGATTTTCGGGGCGCCTTGGCTCCAGATGGACCAATGGCCGGGCAGATAGAGGAAGGTAATGCCAACAGCCCCAACAAAGGCCCCACCCACAAGCGATGCGAGCGCCCGCGTCCAAGTGGTTTGCAGCGTATAATCCTTAAACATCCGTTTTCCGATACGTCTGGCCAAAAGCCCCGCGCCCGATAAGGTGCGGGGCTATAACTTTATTCAGCCCAATAAACGGCGGTCATGTCGCTGGCCTGTGTTGGCGCGTTTTCCCAAAGCCCACGGATGTTGGCATTGGCAACGCCAGTTTTTGCGAGCTGGAACAGGTATCCGTTCACATAATCGCTCGAAATCATCACCTGCAACGCCTTGAGCCCCAACTCCCTTGCTGCTGGGTCCGTTTCCGTATTCAGAACTTCATACGCCGTGCGGAATGCTTCGCTATCGTATTGGAAGTAATAATCGGGATTGGCATAAATCCCGATGTCCATAGGCTCGGTATGGCTCACAATCGTGAGGCCAAAATCCTTACCACGAAAAACCTCCTCAAGCCACTGGCCCCACTCCAGGTTGGTGACCTCGGTTTCAATGCCAACTTCGCGAAGCTGTGCGGCAATAATCTCGCCCCCGCGGCGCGCATAAGAAGGCGGTGGAAGTTTCAGCGTGGTGGTAAAGCCGTCAGCAAACCCCGCCTCCGCCAGCAATTGCCGTGCTAGGTCGGGATCATATTGAGAGCGCTCCGATTGGTCCATATAAGCCGGGTTATGCGGGGCAAAGTGGGTGCTGATAGGAATGCCATAGCCAAACATTGCGCCGTCAATAATAGCATTCCGGTCAATTGCGTGGGCTAACGCCTCACGAACCTTAACATTATCAAACGGTGGCATTTTGTTGTTGGTCGAGAGGATAGTTTCCCCCTCGGTAGAGCCAACAATCACGTTAAAGCGTGGGTCGGCATCAAACTGAGGCAGGTTTTCAGGTGCCGGGAAGGTCGGGAAGGCATCCACATCTCCTGCCATCACAGCCGCAAAAGCCGCGGTTGGATCGGAGATATACTTGATGGTTACGTTTTCCAGAATGGCAGGTGTGCCCCAATAGGCTTCATTGCGGCTCAGGGTAATACTATCGCCCTGCACCCAGTTGTTAAAAGCAAACGCCCCGGTACCGTTGGGCGCTGTTTTCAGGGCTTCGACGTCATCACCTTCATTGAGAACAACCGCATCGCCCCACGCCATGTTAAACAAGAAATTCCCGTTGGGCGCACTCAAAGTCACAACAACCGTTGTATCATCCAACGCTTCCACATTCTCGATGCTGGCAAACAAGCCCTTTTGAGCATTGGTACTATCTTCGGCACGTGCCCGGTTAAGAGACCAAACCACGTCAGACGCTGTCATATCGGAGCCATCATGATACTTCACACCACTGTGCAGGTTGAAGGTGTAGCCCAGCCCGTCTTCTGAAATTTCCCAGCTTTCAGCTAGGCCGGCAATGACCGAGCCATCGGAAGCAAACCGCGTCAATCCTTCATAAATGTTGGCATAAACCACGTTGTCAATCGCGCCCGCAGCACCCGCCGTCGGGTCAAGGTGTGGCGGCTCAAGCTGATCACCTATGGTGATTGATGTATTGGCGGCAATTGCGCCGGTTGCGAGCATTGCCAGTAGGCCGGCCCCTGTCAAAATCCGTTTCATGTCTTCTCCTAGTTGGCTGCGGGGTTTCCCGTCAGAAGTTCAGCGAGGGCGAGGCCCATCACTTTGGCCGAATCAAGCATGTCGCCCACCTCGATATATTCATCCGGTTGGTGTGCGAGGTCCAGAATCCCCGGCCCATAGGCAATACAGTTCTTCATCCGCCCGATGCGGTCAATGTGTTTTTGGTCATATGTGCCGGGCGAAACCACATATTCAGGCTTTTTATCCATCACCGCTTCAATAGCTGCCGCCACGGTTGAAACAACAGGAGCATCTTTCGCAGTCATGGTCGGAATAACCCGATGAATTTCCTTCATATCATATTTGAAGGTCGGTCGTTCCGATTTCACCTTTTCAAGCACGTCTCGGATTTCACTTTCGACATCCTCAATATTCTCTTCGAGCAAAAACCGACGATCTACAATCATCTTGCAACGGTCCGGCACCACAGGGCTTGGCAGGCCGGTAAAGCCAGCCTCCGGTTCAACCTGCCCGCCATGTATTGAATTGATATTCATTGTGCTCTGCTTGGCCCCTTCCGGAATAACCGGCATGTCGGTGCGTTTGGCGGCAAGGGCTGGAAATAGTGACGCCTCCATCTCGGCCATCACCGCCCCCATGTGGCGCACGGCGCAATCACCAAGGAAGGGCATCGAACCATGGGCAATCCTGCCATGCGTTTCGATTTCCGCCCAAAACACGCCGCGATGTCCAAGGCAGACGCGGTCTTTATGCAGCGGCTCAGGGATGATCACATGCTGCACCTTTTCAGGGCTAAAGAAGCCCTTTTCAGAAAGATAGGCGACGCCGCCAAAACCACCAGTCTCTTCATCTGCGGTGCCGGAAATCTCGATGGCTCCGTCAAAATCCGGCCATGTTTCCAAAAAGGCTTCCACCGCGATAATCGAGGTAGCCAGCCCCCCCTTCATGTCACATGACCCTCGGCCATAAATTTTGCCGTCTTTCAATTCGCCGCCAAACGGGTCCATCGTCCATCCCTGCCCGACTTCAACGACATCAATATGGCTGTTGAAGTGTACGCACTCTCCAGCATGCCTACCCTCACGGCGAGCAACTATATTCCAGCGCGGGTATTTGTCGCTGTCGCCGGGGGTGCCAAAGGCCCGCACCATTTCGGTCGTGAACCCTCGGCCGCTGAGCCGTTTATCAAGGAATTCACAAATATCCCGATAAAACTCACCGGGAGGGTTCAAAGTCGGAATTCGGATCAGGTCTTGCGTCAGCGCGATGAGCTCATCGCGCTTGCCGTCCACCTTCTCCATAAATGCCAAGTGCATTTTTTCCACACACACCTCCCTTGCTATTGCCTCTAATGCTCCCTTAATCTAGCCGCTGTCTCAATACGGTAGGATTACGGATGCCTCAAACCCTCGGTGAAATCGCTTTTGACCTCGCGCCCATAGGCGTCGTTCTTACAGAAAACCGTATTATCAAGTCCTGCAACAAGACTTTCGCCCATATGTTTGGCTATGCGCGCGAGGAACTGCTCGATCAATCCTTTCGAATGCTTTACCCGAGCGCTTCCGAGTTTGATGCTATTCGCAACGTGGGTCTAAATGCGCTTCGAGAAACCGGCCAGTATTCCGACGAACGTATCATGCACCGGCGCGACGGCACCATGTTCTGGACCCGTGTACGTGTGGCAACGCCAAACCCTGATGACCCGCTTTCACGGGCTATTCTCAGTTTCGCCGATATCTCCGGACAGCGCCCCGAGGTCGAACTGACCGCACGGGAAAAGCAAGTTGTTATGCGCCTTGGACAAGGTTTGACAAGCAAGGAAATCGCCCGCGAGCTTAACCTTTCACCCCGCACAATTGACGACTATCGAGCGCGCCTCCTGCAAAAGTTTGGAGTACGAAATATCGCCGAACTCCTCAGCAAGATTATTGGTGTTGTTTGAAAACACCCCTTCAAGATTTTGTCAAAAAGCCGGAAGATCAGTTGGTTTCGCCCAAAATGATGAAGGTGTATACCGCTATTGCAGTTAAAGAAGTGCAGAAATCAATGAAGAAGAAAAAGTAGTTAAATACTATGCCCGCCTCCCGATTTTGCGTTAACACTCATTCTGCCAAAAGAATTTCTGGGAGGAGTATTATGAAACTGAACCTGCTAAAAAGCACCACTGTCGCCATTTTCAGCTTCGCGCTTGTTGGCGAGGCTGCCGCTACCGAATGGAACGTATCGGTATGGGGTAAACGCCGCGCCTTCACTGAGCATGTAGAACGTCTCGCCGAGCTGATCTCTGAAAAGACCAATAGCGAATTCACCCTGAACATTTCTTACGGCGGGCTGTCGAAAAACCGCGAAAACCTAGACGGTATCTCGATTGGCGCCTTTGAAATGGCCCAGTTCTGTGCAGGTTACCACGCCGACAAAAACCCGTCGATCACCGTCCTTGAATTGCCTTTCCTCGGTGTTGAAACACTGGAACAGGAAGTCGAAGTTTCGATGGCTGTTTACCAGTCGCAAGCCGCCATTGACGACCTTGCCCGTTGGAACGCGACGCTGCTCATGCCGTCTCCGCTTCCGCAATACAACATTGCCGGTAAAGGGAGTGCACCGCGTACACTGGCTGACTTTGAAGGCATGGCTGTTCGGGCAACGGGCGGCGTTGGCCGTGCGATGGCCGCTGTTGATGGCGTACCAACCTCGGTGACCGCAACAGAAGTGCGCCAAGCGCTGGACAGCGGCGTTGTTTCTGCCGTAGCCTTTGCGCCACACGCGCACATGTCTTATGGCACCATTGAAGGCGCCGAATGGTGGACAACCAACCTTAACCCCGGCACTGTTAAATGCCCGGTCGTTGTTAACACCGATGCGCTAAATGCGCTGAGTGACTCAGAGCGCGACGCGTTTCTTGGCTCGGTTGACGAAGTTCTTGACTATTATGTCGAGTATTACAACAACCAGACGATGGCCGCATGGGGCCCTGCCCTAGATGGACGCGGCATTGACCGGATCACATACACCGACGAGGAACTCGCGACCTTCCGTGAAGCCGTTGCAGGCCCTGCCGCAGCCGCATGGATTGAGGAAAACACCGCGCGCGGGCTTCCAGCCCAAGAGCTTTATGACCTCGTGATCGAAACACTCGGTAACTAAGCAAACACGCGTGCCCTAATTCCTAGGGCGCGCGTTTTTTAAGGAATACGTATGTCTGCGCCGTCAAATATTCTGCAAGACGATACCGCATTGAGCAAGCTTGACCGCAAGCTCTATTGGGTTGAAACCAAGCTCGCGCTTCTTGGCGGCATAGCCGTATTTTCACTCATGGTTCTTGCGGTTGTATCGGTCAGCGGACGCAACTTTGCCAAT
>DFBP01000161.1:0-5817 GCA_002366685.1 Rhodobacterales bacterium UBA3077
GTGGGGGTATCATGCCCAATTTGAGACCCCCGATACCCCCAAATGGCTTTGGCAGGGTTCAAAACCAGCAAAGCTAAGCCCAAGGATAGGTCCTTCAAGCTTGCTGATGGCGGCGACTTTTTTGCTGGTTAACCGAGATGGCTCAATGCTTTGGCGGTAAAAGTATAGGCATATGGGAAGAGAGCGATTGCTGACATGTGGGCAATATGTTCAGGGTTGAGAGTCCTCGGCAAGCCTCGCCCGCACTTAATCTCTACATTTTGAAATCGTTTGAACCATCGATGGTGATAGCAGGGCGATTTTGTCCGGAAAGGATTTTTCCTTCCTTTGTGCCAATTACTTCTTTTATTTCCTTATGAAATGCGGTCCAATTGCTCACTTGCCAAGGCCAAGGTGGTCTTTCTTTTTGGCTATTGTTTTTGCGGGGAAAAATGTCGTCCGACAATAATTTGATTCACTCGAAAGGGCTGAGCTCGGCTGAGGCTCAAAGGCTGCTTGAAGAATTCGGACCGAATGCGCTTCCTGAAGCCAAAAGTACGCCACTATGGTTGCGTTTTATTTGGCAGTTTAAAAGCCCGCTGATCTATATTCTTCTTTTTGCACTCTGCCTTGATCTGGGGATCTGGATTTATGAAGGCACCATCGGCTGGCCGATTGAGTCTATCGCAATTGCACTTATGCTCGCGCTGAATGCCAGTCTTGGCACTTATCAGGAAAGCAAGGCGGAAGCGGCTCTGGCAAAGCTCAAAGCGCTGGCGTCTTCGCTGGTCTGGTTGTTGCGGGACGGGGCCTACCAACACCTTTCTACCGAGACTTTGGTCCCGGGAGATATCATCCGGATTGAAGCCGGAGACCGCATTCCGGCAGATGGGAACCTGATTGATGGGCAGGGAATTCTGGTAGACGAGTCCGTGCTGACAGGGGAATCGCTTCCGGTTGACAAAATCGCGGAATCCGAGGTTTTTAGCGGCACACTGATCGTGCGCGGCAGTTGCCATATCAAAGTAGCAAAAACCGGGGAACATAGCAGTATGGGGCGTTTGGCGACGCTGATTAGCGGGTTGGACGAGGAGAAAACTCCACTTGAAAACCAGCTCCACAAGTTTGGCAACCAGATTGCGGTCGCCATTATTGCCTTGACCATCCTGCTGGTTGTCGGGGGCATTCTGCTCGAAGGATTCTCGGAAATCGGGCATATTCTCTTGTTTGCTGTTGTTGTGGCGGTGGCCGCCATTCCGGAAGGGCTGCCTGCGGTTATGACTCTGGCCATGGCCTTGGGCGTTGAGCGCATGGCCAACAAAAAGGCGGTGGTGCGCCGGCTGAGCGCCGTTGAAGCGCTCGGGTCTGTGACAGTAATAGCCACCGATAAAACCGGAACATTGACCGAAAACCAAATGGTTGTGAAAGCTGTCGACACGGAAAACCCTCTTAAACTTATGCAAGCTATGGTTCTGGCAAATGATGCGGAACTGGATACCGGTGCCGGTGATCCGCTGGAGCTAGCCCTGCTGGAATACGCAGCATCGAACGAGGTTAGCGCACAGGAAATGGCAAAAGAAATGCCGCGGCAAGATACCAAACCTTTTGACAGTAGTTACAGGTATATGCGCGTGTCGGTTCTCGAAAATAAGGCGGAAACCCGGTATTTCAAAGGCGCCCCGGAAACCCTTCTCGCCGAAAGCGTTTTGTCTTCCGAAGCGCGCTCTGAATGGGAACAAAAGATTCTTTCTTACGGCGAGGAAGGCTATCGTGTTTTGGCGGCTGCTATGTCAGACAACCAAACCGACGAGAAGTTGGACTTCCTTGGCTTAATCTTGCTCTGGGACCCGCCACGAGCCGAAGTGGCCGATGCGTTGGCGAAAGCGCAATCTGCCGGAATTCGGGTCGTGATGATTACCGGTGACCACCCGGCGACAGCCAAAGCGATTGCCGAAACAGTCGGCATTCCCGGAAACGAAGTGATGACCGGCCCTGAGGTCGAAGCGCTATCCGTTGATGAGCTTGAGGACCGGGTTAAGGATATTAATATTTTCGCAAGAGCGGCCCCCGAAAACAAGCTTCGCCTCGTTGAAGCCCTAAAGGGTGCAGGTGAAATTGTTGCCGTTACGGGGGACGGCGTAAACGATGCCCCTGCCCTGAAACGGGCAGATGTCGGGATAGCCATGGGCCAGCGCGGTAGCGACGTTTCGCGCGAAGTCGCGGATATTGTTCTGCTGGATGACAATTTCTCGACCATTGTAGCTGCCATTGAAGAAGGCCGTAGCATTTACGAGAATATCCAGAAGTTCATCCGGTTCCTGTTTTCAACAAATCTGGGGCTGGTGTTGCTCATCCTTGGCGGTCTCGGGATCTCCTTTGCGCTGGGCTATGAGGAACCCGGTGGCGGGTTGCTCCTGCCACTGACGGCGGTGCAACTACTCTGGGTCAACATCATTAGCGACGGCCCGGCGGCGATGGCGCTCACTATGGACCAAAACCCCGGAGTCATGAAAAGAAAACCACGTAGCCCCAATGCCGCTTTGCTGGATCGCTCGGCTATGCGCTTTATTTTGCTTGCAGGCTCAACGAAAGCAATATTTAGCCTTGCCATATTAATTGTTTTACCGATTCTGGGTTTTGGGTTGGTTCTGACACGGACTGCCGTTTTCCTTTACGATTCAATTGCCGAGTTGCTTTTTGCCTATCCGGCGCGGCGCATTTCAACCGTTCCGAAGCGGAATGTCTGGCTGAATTTTGCGATTTTCAGCGGGATAGGCCTGCAAATCCTCACGGTACTTGTACCGAGTTTAAGGGTTCTGCTCGGGTTGGAAATGCCGGACCTGGTTATATTGGCTGTCCTTACAGCAGCGGTTCTGGTATCTTGGTTTATTGCTGGAAAGATAAACAGAAACTGAGCTTGATAGGGGCAATCAATGGACCCAAACACTTTCAGTAGCCTGCCGTTACTGGTCAATATCGCTATATTCATCGCTGCTGCCGGTGTTGTCTGGATAGCCGGCACTCGGCTGGCCTATTACGGTGACATTCTTGCCGACAGGTTCAATCTCACCCGGGCCTTTATCGGGCTGGTCTTTCTGGCTACGGTCACAGAACTGCCTGAAATAGTAACAACTCTGACAGCTTCGATCGCTGGCAATGCGGAGCTGGTGCTCGGGAACATGTTTGGCGGCGTGACCATGCAAACGGCTATTCTGGCCGTTGTTGATTTCTGGTTTGTGCGCTATGCGCTCACCAGCTGGCCACGCAAACCTACCCATGCGTTGGAAGCGGTGCTTCTGGTGATCTTGCTCAATGTGGTTTTGGCGGTGTCGTTTTTGGGTGAGGTCGAGGTTTTTCTGGGCATTGGCCTCGGCGCTTTATCGCTGGCTGCGCTCTACCCTTTGGTTATCGTTTTATTGCACCGGTATGACGAACAATCCCCCTGGCGGCCCGTTCAACTGCCGGAAACTGCCGACCCGACCGGAGCCTTTATCAGCTCGGAGCGGCTGCGTGGCCTCACTACAAGGTCACTTGTTGTTCATGCTGCAATTGCCAGTCTTTTCATTTTAATCGCCGGATTCGTCACAGCCAACGGGGCGGCGGCGATTGCTGAGCAAACAGGGCTCGGGAACTCGTTTGTCGGCATTGCTTTTCTGGCGGCTGCCACGTCAATGCCAGAGCTTTCAACGACAATCGCGGCGGCCAGAATGGGGGCCTATACCATGGCGATTTCAAATATTTTTGGCAGCAATCTGATAATGGTGGCCCTGATATTGCCGGCGGATATTGCGTACCGAAAAGGTCCGATATTATCCGAGGTCAACACGGTTGCCCAGTTCAGCATTGTGACCGGAATACTGGTTACCGCGATCTATATTGCTGGCATTCTGATCCGGCGCACACCAAGATTTTTTGGGGCGGGTCTGGATTCAATTATTGTGATTTTGGTTTATATAGGGGGTCTGGTGGCCGCCTATACCCTTTCATAAACAGGGCCTTTGGGTGCCTGTTTTGTGCAATCAGGTTTGGGGCAGAATGGCCGCATTTTCACTTTCAGAGCTTTCGTTAAGAATATACTCCAGAAAAGTCTTTGTAACCAACGACAGCCGTTTCCCTTTATAATGCGCCGCATACCAGCGCCGCACGAGTGGAAACCCCTGCACATCCAAAATGGTGATCCGGTCCGAGCCGAGCTCAAAATCCAGATTCCGCCGCGATAAAACCGAAATGCCCAAGCCTGCCATAACCCCCTGTTTTATAGCTTCGGCGTTGCCCAATTCCATATAGGGGGTCAGCTTGAGGCCATGTTCAGCCAACAGGTTGTCAACCGCACGCCGTGTCCCCGACCCCGGCTCCCGTACCAGAAAACGTTCCTGAACCAGTTGTTGCAGAGAAATGTTGCTTTTCCCCGTGAGTGGATGGTCCGGACGGGCGATCACGACCACTTCGTTATTGATAAAAGGGTAGGCTTTTACCGGCATATTATCGGGCACTTTGCCCATGATCAGAAGATCATCAAGGTTGGTGCGCAGTCGCTCAAGCGCATCATTGCGGTTGGTGATTGCCAATCGAGGCGTGACCAGCGGATGGTGCTCGATAAACTTGCCCATATAGTGCGGCATAAAATAGGCGGCTGTCGTAATAACGGAGACCTTCAGCTCTCCTTGAATAACCCCCTTTAAATCATCTGCGAGTTCGCCGAGGGCAGCCAGGTGTTCCAGGATTTCCTGAACATTCGTATAAACCTGCTGGCCAATGGATGTCGCGTTGGTTGTGCGTCCGGTTTGCTCAAGAAGTTCCAGCCCGAGCACGTCACACATTTTATTGATTTGCATAGAANNNAGCCGCACAACGGCCTCGAATATCTGCATTTGCCGCAAGGTTATATTGGGCAGTTTTTGGCTGACGTTTTCGCTAAAACGGTTTTCCATAGGTGATCTCTATGCATCGCTTGCTATTTCTCGAATGCTATTTATGCATTTCTTGGCACAATGTCCATATTGGCGCTGCCGAATCGCGGCTCAAACGGTCTTCTGAACCAATCTATTGGATCGGAGGCATTTGGACCTATTCGGGTAATCCACGCGCGGTGGGCAACCAAGTAGCCAAACGGTGCACAAAGTCCAATTGCCGGTGCCGTTTGTACGGAGTATCATCTCGTGGCGAAGGCTTGCGCGAAGTGAATCCGGTATGCGAACATAGGCGCGTCGCACCGTTAATCCACGGGTGAATGGTTTATGAAAGACAGTTTAAAACAAATTTTGACCATTCCAAACGCTCTTTCGCTCTATCGTTTGAGCGCAGCGCCTTTGGCAGCCTGGCTGGCCCTCGAAGGATATCGAACCCTATTTGCCGTTTTTATCTGCATCAGCCTTCTAACTGATTTGCTGGACGGCATTATCGCACGCCTATTCCATCAGGAAACCCAGATCGGGGCCCGGTTAGATGCCTTTGCCGATTCAATGACGCTCGTGGTCGCTGTGCTGGGTGTTTATGTATTTGAGTTCGCCGCAATTCAGGCGAACGCTATTTGGCTATACGGTTTCCTTGCCGTTCTGGCGCTTGGAACAACGATAACCGTTGTCCGGTTCCGAAAACTACCCGCATTTCACCTATATAGCTTCAAAGTGAATGATGTCATATTGGCGATATTCTTTGTCACAGTTTTCACGTACGGATTCATCAAATGGCTATTCATTTTCGCCATGGTTTTTGCCTCTCTCGCGTCTCTGGAAATCGTCTTGGTCGCCGTTTTTATCAGCGAATTTCGCACCAATCAAAAAGGCCTTTACTGGGTTCTGAAAAACGAGGCAGACTAGAAAGACTCAACATTCGCGA
>DFBP01000161.1:5835-6593 GCA_002366685.1 Rhodobacterales bacterium UBA3077
TGCAACCCTGTGGCTGAACCCGTAGACTTGGCAACATTTAGAATCGGATGTCTACACTATAGGTTGGGTTCCACGCCCCTCCGCCGGCGCCGCGAAAAGCGCCAATGGCGAATTTGATGTCTTTGACAAAAGATGGCGTGAGTTCAACGGAAACCGGAATTCGCAAGGCAACATCCAGCGCAACCCCGCGGTTATAGCCTTCGCTCGTATTGTACACATTCACTACGCTTCCAATAATGTCGAATTCGCCTGGAAGTTTGATTGTGTAAAGCGCTTGCGGGAAGAAGGCGTCCGTCACGCCCAGACGGTGGCGGGCACCTATTGCGGTTGATAAATCCATCCAGTTATTGCTGTAGAAATTATACATAAGGCCATAGTATAGCTGATTGGTTCCACCAGCCTCATGTGATGCATAGCCGTGAAAGTCCAGATGATCGGTCAAACCATACCCCCAAACGATATAGCTTTGGCCATTCTCGATTATGTCTGCTGGATTTAGGGTCAGGTCAATATCCCAGTTTCCCTGACCGGCCGGTGTTCCATTATCGTATCCGCCGGATGCATAGGACTGGCTACCAATGAAGAGCGGCAAAAGGATCAAGGGGAGTTTTGAAATGGAAAATCTTATGAAAATAGCTTTCAGCATTTGTCGTGAGGGAACAAGGAAATTCTGGACTGCCCTCGTGATTTACTCATGCAAAGGTTGCGAAAGAGTAAACATATCTGGAGCCGCAGGACTCGGGCATGCGCAATGAAAA
>DFBP01000061.1:0-2148 GCA_002366685.1 Rhodobacterales bacterium UBA3077
GGGTATCGCGCCGGATTGGCTCTGCTCCATTTTGGTCACCGGGGCTTTTTTGCTTACCGTGCAACGCTGATAGAGCGCGAGAAATTGGATTGTGTGCGGTGTGAAAACCACGATAGGATAGGCTTGGCGCGATAACCCGTATCCTGTTTCAAGGATACCTCGCGAGGTGGCAACAATATCGCAATAATAGGTTAACGCGACCCTAGCGGGGCGCACGCTTGAATTTTGCAGCCAGATATTGGTGGGCCAGAATACCGAGGAAAATCGGGTTTGAGGTCAGGTAACGGCCGGCCAGTTTGCGTGGGTTTTTGGCAAGGCGGTAGAGCCATTCCAACCCGCTGTTTTGCATCCAGAGCGGGGCGCGGGGGGTATTTCCGGCATAAAAATCAAACACGGCACCGATACCGGCGGCGAAGCGGATGTCGAGCGCTGAAATATGCTTGTGCAGCCATTTTTCCTGCTTGGGAGCGGTAAGCCCGACCCAGAGGATATCGGGCTGGGCTTGGTTGATAGCGGCGAGCATGGCGGCGTTGTCAGCCTTGGAAAATTCGGGTTTGAACGGGGGGGAGAGCGTGCCTGCCATAGTAAGTTCGGGGAAGTCGGCCTTAAAACGCCGGCGGATTTTGATGAGGGTTTCCTCAGATGAGCCAAGAAAGAAAACGCGGGTATTTTCGGGCGCGGCCTTGCACAGGGACTGGAAAATATCATCACCGGTAAGGCGCTGGCCGAGCTGCCCGCCGTTAAGCTTTGAGGCCAGCAGGATGCCCGCGCCATCCGGCACCAGCCACTTGGCGGCGCTCAGGCTGGCGGAGAATTCAGCGTCCTTTCGGCTTGTCACATAACTATAGGTGTTAAGGCAGGCGAGGTAGGCGGCCGGTTTGCCGGTTTCGATATGGGTGCAAATATCGCGGATGCAGCTGCTTGGGGTGCGGGCTTCAATCTGGTACCCAAGTACGGATTCAGGGGGAACGGGCAATGTGACCTCCTTGGGGGTAAACGCGCTGGGCAAGCGGCAAAAACACCGCGAATTGCAGCGCGTAAAAGAGCGGAAGCTCGAAGAACTTTTCGGACCATGCAAAGACAAGAATAACCGCGAGGAAAGTGGCAGTGCCGGGCAGCGTGGCCACCCGCCGGAGCGAGGTGGCCAGCAAGACGAGGGTGGCCATTGTCCAGAACAGGCCGTAGCGGCGAAGGTAGTCTGAAAAGCCGTTATGGCTGTCATACCCGGGGTCGGCGACAAGGCCGGTGCCAAGCAGGGGGCTGCGCCGGAAAACCTCGAAGTCACGCAAAAAGCTGGCGTAGCGGCTGAGAGACCAGCGCATGCTGTCGCTATAGCCTGTTTCAAATTCGGCCGTGATTTTCGGGAGGATGAAGTCAAACCCCAGCAGGGCCGTGACAATAGCCGGGAGCAGACATGCGACCGCGAGGAGCTTGTTTTCCCAGACCGAAAACACCCAGTAGCCGAGCGCCAGTGCCAGCCCGAGATAACCGGTGGTTGACAGTGTGGTGAGTGTGGCAATTGTTAAAATGATGTTTTGCTTGTCCAGACTTCGGTGACCGCGGATCAAGCGCAACGTGAGCGCGGATACCGTGACGAAAGCGAAAGCCGCAGGCTCCCACATAAAACCGGCATTTTGCGAAAGCCTTGTAGGCGAAAGTGTGTAAAACAGCCATGATGCGCGGGGCAGGCCGCTGTCCAACCGCCCTTCAATGAGTGTGCCACCGTGAAAGGTGAGGATTTCAGGGGTGAGGGCATAGGCCTTGGCGATAAGATCAGGGGCGAAAAGCCCGAGCGCATAGAGCGGCAGGCCCATCAGGCTGAGCCTGTAGACCCAGAGCGGAAACAGGTGAAATAGGCGGTTGTTCAGAACCACCACGGCAATGATGCCAACAGCAACTCTGAGCAGGTGGCCGATGAGAGTCGGGTAAGACACCCGCTGCTCCACAAAGGCAATCAGCAAAACCCAGAGCGCAAACATGCCAAGATAGACAAAAAACGCCGTCGGAATTTTGAGCTGGCTATAAAACCAGATTGCCACCGCAAGGGTGAAACCGAGAACCAAAAACTGGTCTTCAAAATTGATGAAGGCCGCGCGGGACGAGAGCCACAGGGTGAGGAGCATTAAAACGTGGTGGGTTTTACTTATA
>DFBP01000061.1:2302-3253 GCA_002366685.1 Rhodobacterales bacterium UBA3077
AGATAGCGGTTTAGCCAGATGCGGCGGGCCAGCGTGAGGGGCGTTTGGCGCCAGTCAGGGGCCTTTGTGCCAATCTCGGGGGCTTGGGTTGGGTCTCCCATCTGGCCGGAAAGGGGCGGGGCTGTGGGCGCGGCCTCAGGCTCTGGCAGGCCGAGATAGGTATAAATAAGGCCGGTCTCTTTGGCGGGGTCTTGCAAAAACCGCTCATAGGTGAGGCTATGGGCGCGCGGCCCAAGCGTGCGGGCGGCTTTGGCGAGGTTTTCCATACCGTCGAACAGGTCGATATAGTGCCGGAAAAGCACCCAGTTCCCCTTGCCCCATGTGGTGTTCATTGACTGGGTAACGGCGACGGGATCGCGAAACAGGAAGATGAATTTGGCCTTTGGAAAGGCGCGAATGATGTCGTCAACGATCAGGCTGTAACGCGGGGTTTTGTCGAGGAAGAAGCGCTCGCCATGGCCGGCTTTGCGATAAAGGCTGATGGCACAATCGCGGATGGCGGTGTCTATGTCATCCTGTCCGTTGGGAAGATTTTGGGTGAAATCACCGAGCGCGCGGGCAAGGAGCGATTGGTCGTGCGTAGCAAGGGTGGCATCGGGATGGAAGGCTTGAAACAGGGGCAGGAGCAGCCAAGGCTCGGGGGTAGTGGCGATATCCGGGTGCGTGGAAAGCACACGTTGCAAAAGGGTGGAGCCGCTGCGGGGCGGCGAGAGCAGGAATATCGGTTCAAGCGCCATGGCGGGGCCGCAGCGTGAAAGATGTGAGGATATTGAAGTGATGTTTGACCAAAGCGAGATGGGTGAGGCCAAAGCCGAGCGTGGTTGAAAAAACCGCAAAGGCGATGCCGCTCGGCCCATTGACGGGATAAAGCGCAAACATGGCTGCGCCAAGCGCAAGGGTTGAGCCCAGCGAGAGGCCAAAGGCAAGGGTATGCTGCCCGCCAACCCGCAG
>DFBP01000162.1:0-1962 GCA_002366685.1 Rhodobacterales bacterium UBA3077
ATCATCGACTGACCGATCATCGCACAGCCCCCCATGCCCCCAAAAAAGCCGGTCACAACATTGGCGGCCCCCTGCGCAAGACTCTCTTTTGAAGCCCCGCCGGTTTTGCCGGTCATGGAGCCCACAAGGTTCAGCGTTAGCAGGCTTTCGATCAAGCCAATGGCCGCCAGAATAACCGCGTAAGGAAAGATTATTTTCAAGGTTTCAAGAGTAAACGGCACATCCGGAATCGCGAAGCTCGGCAATTCACCCTTCAGCGAAGCCAAATCCCCAACCCGCGGAACCGGCAGGTCAAAGAAGATAACAAGCGCTGCAATAATCCCGATCGCGGCCAAGGGCGCCGGCACCGCTTTGGTGATTTTTGGCATCAGCCAGATGATCGCCATCGTGCCAACCACCAGCGCCAGCGTCAGCCATAAAGTCGCCCCGCTCATCCATGCTTTTGCCCCTTCTTCACCGATTTTGAACTGCTCCAGCTGGGCCAGAAAAATCACAATCGCCAGCCCGTTTACAAAACCCAGCATCACCGGATGCGGCACCATGCGAATAAACTTGCCCAAGCGGAAAATACCCGCGAGCAGCTGCAATATCCCCATCAAAACAACGGTTGCAAACAGATATTGGACCCCGTGGTCCGCCACCAGCGCAACCATGACGACCGCCAGCGCGCCCGTTGCCCCCGAGATCATCCCCGGTCGTCCGCCAAAAAGCGCTGTCACCAGCCCAACCATAAAAGCCGCATAAAGCCCGACCATCGGTTCCACTCCGGCCACAAAGGCAAATGCCACGGCCTCGGGCACCAGCGCCAGCGCCACCGTCAAACCTGAAAGCACCTCAATGCGCAACTGCGAAAGGCTGAGCCGCTCAAAATTGCTACGCTGGCCAACCAGTCGCTTGGCATAGTCGGAAAGAGTCGTTGGGCGCTGCGTCTCGGGCATAAGTTCGGGCTTTCGATAAGTGAGCGCCAGCCAATACAACACGCGCCCCCAAAACTAAAGAGCTTAAGTGTCTTTGCTGGCTAATTCTAATGCGTCAATTGCTGCCGAAATGTGGCGTCGTGGTAAAATCACCAAAATGGGGCCGTCTGCCACCTCGATCACCTGTCGCCCTGCACTGGCCCTGTTTGACGTGCCAATCCCGGCATCCGGTGCCAATACCAACCCGTCCAACCCATATTCCAACCCGTCAGAGCGAAGGCCAATTGCCCGCCCCATCGGGAAAAGTGAAACCCGGGTCCCTTTGGGTAGCGCCATTTCCAGCCGCTTCGGGCACAAAAAGACCAAATCCCGCTCACCTATCAACAGCACATTTGTCTTCGCATGTTTGACCAGCGCATTCAGCGCCGCCAACTCGTGGTCCAAACGCCCGCCCAAAAAACCGAGGGCCAAAACAAGCGGCGCGTCCACTCGCTGCAAACATTTCTCGAAATCGGTTGTGTCCTGCTCCGAAACACGGATCACCGGCACAGTTTTATGGCCCAGCGCTTCCGCAGATACAGAATCCATATCGCCAATAATGGCATCCACCCGCACCCCGAGCGCCGCCGCCACATCGGCCCCGCCATCCGCAGCCACAACCATCCGCGCAAACGGCTGTACCAGCGCCAACGCCCCCGTATCCACCGCGCCATTCCCAATCAATAAAAGAGGCGCGTCTGTTTTCATTCTTCGCCTGGGGCGTCAGGGTCGGCCTTGCCCACCCCGAGAAAAACAAACTTGAACGGCAATATCCACACCACGCCCAAAAAGACATAAACCACCAGCTCAATAAAAAACGGCAGCCGTTCCGTAAGGCTCATGATCCACCACACAAAGGCAACATAAGCCGGCATCCCAATCACCAATATAAACAACGACCACCGCCGCCGCGCCTTATAAGAAAGAGCCATACCCGTTCCTTTTCTATCTGAGGCCATTTCAACCTCTATCAGTTCCGTTCACCTGTCAAATACCCGTACAAACA
>DFBP01000162.1:2013-4441 GCA_002366685.1 Rhodobacterales bacterium UBA3077
CCCCCTGCCGAGCGGAGCGAGGCCACAGCGCCGCAGCCCGCTTTTGAAATGCCTTCAAAAGCGCCCCTAGTCAGAAAACGGATCCGTCACCAAAATTGTGTCTTCGCGCTCCGGCGAGGTCGAAAGCATGGCCACAGGGCAATCAATTAGCTCCTCGACACGACGCACATATTTGATCGCTTCCGCAGGCAGATCGTTCCAGCTCCGCGCGCCAACCGTGCTCTCGCTCCAACCTTTCATGGTTTCGTAAACCGGTGTCACCCGCGCTTGCTGGTCAGCCGCCGTGGGCAGATAGTCCAACCGCTCGCCGTCCAGCTCGTAACCCACGCAGATTTTTAGTTCTTCCAACCCGTCGAGCACGTCGAGCTTGGTAAAAGCAATCCCGTTCACCCCGTTGATCGCACAAGTCTGGCGCACAAGCACCGCATCAAACCAGCCGCAGCGACGCGACCGGCCGGTCACGGTACCTTTTTCGTGCCCCACTTTCGCCAGATGTTCGCCAACCGCGTCATCCAGTTCACAGGCAAAAGGCCCCTCCCCCACGCGGGTGGTATAGGCCTTCACAATCCCGAGCACAAAATCAACCGCGCCCGGCCCCATACCGGTGCCGGAAGCCGCCATGCCCGCGGTTGTCGTCGAAGAGGTTACAAACGGATACGTGCCAAAATCCACATCCAGAAGGGACCCTTGCGCCCCTTCAAAAAGGATACGTTTACCGGCTTTGCGCTTTTCGTTCAGCACCTTCCAAACAGGGGCCGCATAAGGCAGCACGCTTGGCGCAATCGCCAACAGCTTGGCCTTAAGCGCTTCCGCATCGATTTCTTCCAGCCCCAACCCGGCGCGCAGCGCGTTGTGGTGGGTCAGCAGACGAGAAATCCGCAATTCTAGTGTCGGCTCATCGGCCAAATCCGCCACGCGGATCGCGCGCCGCCCGACCTTATCTTCATAAGCCGGGCCAATGCCCCGCCCTGTGGTGCCAATTTTGGCAATCGAGTTCACCTGTTCCCGTGCGCGGTCCAACTCCCCGTGGATCGGCAGGATCAGCGAAGTGTTTTCGGCAATCATCAGATTGTCCGGAGAAATATCAACCCCCTGCGCCGAGAGCTTCTCGATCTCTTCTCCGAGCGCCCACGGATCCAGCACCACGCCATTTCCGATTACGGAGAGCTTTCCACCCCGAACAATACCCGATGGCAACAGGCTCAGCTTGTAGACTTTGCCATCTATCACCAGCGTGTGCCCCGCATTGTGTCCGCCCTGAAAGCGGGCGATCACATCGGCCCGCTCGCTCAGCCAGTCCACAATCTTACCCTTGCCCTCGTCGCCCCACTGCGCGCCGACTACAACTACATTGGCCATTTCATGCCTCTTTGGTTAGGAAGTTACGCGCAGGGTATATAGGCTGATGCCGATGATGGAAAGCGAAATGAAGGCCGGTTTTTGCAGCAACACCGGATAGGGGCGCACGCGCCCCTCTGGCACTCCGTGCCATTCACCCCATGAGTATTTTACAAAGAAGAGGCCTAAAGCTTGTTATGGGCCCCGTCGCATAGCGGCTGGTTTGCCGATTGCTTGCACCCGCAGAAAAACACCTTGCCGGTTTTGGTTGCTGTGTATTTGACCGGCGAAAAACCGGTATCCTTGTGCGAACCATCGCAAAACGGCTGGTTTTTGGATTGCCCACAAGCGCACCAGAAATAGTTTTTACCTTCTTCAACCTCGGTTGCGTATGGCGATTTTTGCGCGATTTTTGGTGTGTCTGTCATAACGTCCCCTTTTTGACTTTTTGCCAAAATTCACCATTCGAGCTCATAAGACAAGTCATATCTACGCGATGCGTCGATAAAGACCATCCTACGGTTGCGCCTCCCGCGTGGCCCGGCCAGAACCGCAAAAGCGTGTCTTTTCCATCACAGGTTGCGTGAGTTCTTCATAACTCGTTAACAAATCAGTTGAATGGCGGAAAAAAGGGCTTAAGGTCCTCAGCATAATTCAGCTATTAAAGGTAGTACCCATGAAAACCATTCTCTTGGCTCTAGCAGCCACAACCGCGATCTCGAGCGCCGCCATTGCCGGAAACCCGGCACCGGTAGAACTTCCCGCAATCGCTCCCGTTGCCGTAGCATTAACAGACTGGTCCGGCCCCTATGTTGGGGCTTCATTCAGCCTGAATAGCGGATATATGGATTATTACGACGACGGAGAGCTCACTGTTTATGACGGCATAGAAGGTGAGCATTACGGCGTTTTTGCCGGTTACAACATGCAACGTGGCGCCATGGTTTTTGGTGGTGAGATTGCCTATTCAATGGGCGATCTCAATTGGCCGGAAGAATACCCTGATGACATCATCGAAAATCTTTTAGACCTTAAAGCCCGCGTTGGTTTTGCTACTGGCAACGTATTACTATACGGCGTGGCCGCCTAT
>DFBP01000116.1:0-1304 GCA_002366685.1 Rhodobacterales bacterium UBA3077
GACCTGCCGCCCAAAGACGGCTCGGTGGATACCGACAATGATTTCGAGATGAAATGGGAAGTGGGCAGCCAGTCGCAAAAGCATGTGCGGGCGATTGTGGATGCCATGAAAGCCGATGATGATGACACGCTCATTCTCGCAACCGACCCCGACCGTGAGGGAGAGGCGATTAGCTGGCACTTGGAGGAAGCGCTCCGCAAGCGTCGGGTGATCAAAAAATCTACCCATGTCGAACGGGTTGTCTTTAACGCAATTACCAAGGCGGCGGTTACCGAAGCCATGAAGAACCCGCGGCAGGTGGATATGCCGCTGGTCGAGGCTTACCTCGCCCGCCGCGCGCTTGATTACCTCGTGGGCTTTAACCTTTCTCCTGTTCTGTGGCGCAAGCTGCCCGGGGCCAAGTCGGCCGGTCGTGTGCAATCTGTCTGCCTGCGGCTGATCGTTGAGCGCGAGATGGAGATCGAGGCGTTCAAGAACAAGGAATACTGGAGCGTCAAAGCCCTGCTGGAAACCCCGCGTGGCCAAAGCTTTGAAGCGCGGCTCACCGTGCTCGGTGGCAAGAAGCTCGAAAAGTTTGACCTGCCGACAGCGGCCTCGGCTGAACTGGCCGTGCAGGCGGTAACCTCGCGCGATTTGAGCGTGCAGAAGGTTGAGGCCAAGCCCGGCACCCGCAATCCTTCCGCCCCGTTTATGACCTCGACTCTGCAACAGGAAGCCAGCCGCAAATTCGGTTTTGGCGCGCGCCAAACCATGAGCACGGCGCAGCGGCTTTATGAGGCCGGTTACATCACCTATATGCGGACCGACGGCATTGATATGGCCCCCGAGGCCGTGATGTCTGCCCGTGAATTTATCAAAAGCAAGTATGGCGAGAACTACATTCCGAGTTCGCCAAGGATGTATAAGAACAAAGCCAAAAACGCCCAGGAAGCCCACGAATGTATCCGCCCCACAGAGATGGACCGCGAGCCCAGCAAGCTGGCGCGGCTAGAGGGCGACCAGCGCAAGCTTTATGACCTGATCTGGAAGCGCACCATCGCCTGCCAGATGGCCGGTGCCAAGCTGGAGCGCACCACGGTGGATGTCGGCTCCGCTGACGGTGACGTGGTTCTGCGCGCCAATGGTCAGGTGATCACATTTGACGGCTTCCTCAAGGTCTATGAAGAAGGCCGCGATGATGTGGAAAAGAATGGCGACGATGCGCGGCTGCCTGCGATCTATGAGGGTGACGCCGCCAAACCCAAGGCCGGAGGTTTCTCGGCGGATTATGCCAAGTTTACCGAAACAGAAACCGTGCTGGACTC
>DFBP01000116.1:1408-2920 GCA_002366685.1 Rhodobacterales bacterium UBA3077
CGCCCCTCGACCTATGCGTCGGTGATCACCACTATTCAGGACCGCGACTACGTTCGCAAAGAGAAAAACCGCCTGCATCCTGAAGATAAAGGCCGGTTGGTAACGGCCTTCCTCGAGAATTACTTCCGCAAATATGTCGGCTATAACTTCACCGCGGCGCTGGAAGATGACCTCGATAAAGTCAGCGCTGGCAAGGAAGATTACAAAGAACTGCTTGGCCGGTTCTGGACCGATTTCTCGGCAGCCATTGGCGAGACCTCCGAGTTGCGCATCACCGAAGTGCTCGAAAAAATCAATGAATTCCTCGAGCCGCACTTGTTTCCGGTCACGGAAGACGACCCGAATCCGCGCGTGTGTAAGAACTGTGGCAATGGCCGGTTGAGCCTGCGCACCGCGCGCTCCGGCGGGGCTTTCATTGGCTGCTCCAACTACCCTGAATGCCGCTATACCCGCCCGTTGGCGGGTGAGGCTGTCGGAGGGGATATGGCTGGCCTTGATGGCAAAGTATTGGGCCATAACGAAGAAGGCGTAGCTGTGACCATGCGCACAGGCCGTTTTGGCCCCTATGTGCAGCTAGGCGAGCCCACCGAAGAAGAGCCCAAGCCCAAGCGCGCCTCTATCCCCAAAGGGGTGGATCCACAGGTGGTTGAGCTGCCGAAAGCGCTGGAGCTTTTGAGCCTGCCGCGCACCATTGGCGACCACCCCGAAGGGGGTGTGGTAACCGCCGCGATTGGCCCTTATGGCCCCTACATCCTGCACACCAAGCCCGCCGAGGAAAAAGGCAAAAAGCCAACGCGGACCTATGTGAACATCCCAGAGGTTGACGAGATTTTTACCATCGGTATGAACCGCGCGGTGGAAATGATCGCCAGCAAACCTCCGGGCCGTGGCCGCGGGCAGGCCGCCGAGCCGATCAAGGCGCTGGGCGACCACCCCGATGGCGGTGAAATGAACATCATGAAAGGCCGCTACGGCCCCTATATCAAGTGGGAAAAGGTCAACGCCACCATTCCAAAAGGCACCGAGCCCGAGGATGTGACGGTGGATATGGCGATTGAACTGGTGAACGCCAAGGCCGCCACCAAAGGTAAGCGCAAAGCCCCGGCCAAGAAAAAGGCAGCGGCCAAAAAGAAGCCCGCTGCCAAGAAAAAGCCTGCTGCGAAAAAGAAACCCGCAGCGAAAAAAGCTTAGGCCGCCACACCTACCGCCAAGCCGTTCCCGTCGGTCTGGACCGGACGTAATTCCGCGTTTGAAACTTCTTTCAACCGGTTGGCGAAAGCCAGCCGCCAGTCGTGGTCTTCCGGATCCAGCACTTCGGCCAGCATCAGCTCTGGGGTCCAGGCGTCACAGGAGGTCAGGTAGACGGCTTCTCCGTTGAAGTTATTGTTGGCGGTGATGATTGCGGTTTGCATTTCCGGTTTCCTTTTATCTTTCTTGTGTTCTTTGTATATTAGGATATTGTTCTAATAAATTGCTATATGCAGAACAAACTAAGGATGAGTTTTGAAAAAC
>DFBP01000116.1:3071-3926 GCA_002366685.1 Rhodobacterales bacterium UBA3077
ACCGTTATCCTCTCCCCAGAGGCGCTGGGGCTGGAGGCTTGTTTCTTTGTACTGGTGCGAACTTCGGAGCATGAGGCGGACTGGCAGGCAAAGTTTCTGGAAACCCTGCGCGCCCGCCCCGAGGTGATGGAAGCGCACCGTTTGGCGGGAGATATCGACTACATTCTCAAGGTGCGGGTGGCCAACGCCAAGGCTTATGACGATTTTTATCAGGCGCTGATCTCGAAGGTTAAGGTTTTTAACGTCACCGCGCTTCTGTCGATGGAAGAAATCAAGTCAACCACGATATTACCGCTCTAGCGCTTGACGATTGCGTGGCCGCCTTCCAATGTGGGCAAAATCTCGGGAGCCGGAAATGGAAAATCTAAACATGATCCGCGCGGCCGTGTGTGACCTTAACGGGGTATGGCGCGGCAAGCTGATGCCCGCCGCGCAGCTCGAAAAGGTGCTGGCTGGCGGAATGCGGATGCCGCTCTCGGTGCCCGCGATTGATATTTTTGGCGAAGATGTGCCCGACAGCCCATTGGTTTTCACAACCGGTGACGCAGACGGAATTTGCCTGCCCACCGAGCGCGGTGCCCTGCATGAGCCATGGCAAAGTGGCGAGGCGAAATTTGTGCCGGTGGTGATGCAAGACGAATCCGGTGTGCCTTCCCCCATTGATCCGCGCCAGATTCTGGCTGCGGTGGCCAGTAAGCTTAAGGCGCGCGGATTAACACCGGTGATGGCGATCGAAATGGAGTTTTATCTGGTCGATGCCAGCGGCGCGCAGCCAGAGCCACCTGCGGGCCAAAACAGTGCCGATATGCTGGCGCTCGACAATCTGGCGGATTACGGCAGCTATTTTGAGGAAGT
>DFBP01000112.1:0-899 GCA_002366685.1 Rhodobacterales bacterium UBA3077
AACATATTTGCTGAATTCATTTCATTAAACGGCGATCCGGAAAGTTATCTGAATGATATTCTGAAGCACCAGCAGCTATTCTCCAAGCGCTTCAATGCAGCAAAAGCTGCAGCGCAAATCGGGGCCGAACCGGGGCTCACCGAAGAGACGATCTTGCACCGCCTGTTTGAAGGCATTTCGGATGCCGACATTGATCAACTGGCCGTCGAGATGGTTCGCAATGCCAATAAGCATGAGCTCAATGTGGCAGCCGCGCTGAGACGCAGGGGATCGGGCGACATCCGGCCTGTGCTTGAAGCGCTTGAAGCCGCCTTTCTGACCAACGGCAAACCACGAAGTACAACGAGGTTTCCTGTCAAAGCGGTAAAAGATGCCTTTCCGCCTGCACTGGGCATGGTCACAACCTTTATTGAACGTGTTAATGCGGCCCGCCAAAGCCGGCTCGCACTTGTCGCTTATGAACGCGCCAAGGCGCTGCATGATTTTGCGGCGGAATTTCTGCAACGCTATGCGGCCAGCAAGGCTGGGCAGTCAGTGCTGGAATTCGAAGATCTGATTCGCAAAGCGGACGCGCTGTTACGCCAGTCTGACATGGCACAGTGGGTGCTTTACCGTCTGGATGGCGGGATAGACCATATTCTAGTCGACGAAGCGCAGGACACCAGCCCGCTGCAATGGGATATTGTAACAGCGCTCGCCGAGGAAATTTATGCGGCGGCGGGGGAGAGCGAAACACCCCGCACGATCTTCGTTGTCGGGGATGAAAAACAGTCTATCTTCTCGTTTCAGGGGGCAGACCCTCACGAGTTTTCCCGCATTCGCAGGTTGCTGCATGAGCGGTTGCAGGCCGTGGAAAGACCCATGTTCGAAGGGGCCTTGCAATGCTCATTCCGCTCGGC
>DFBP01000112.1:951-3798 GCA_002366685.1 Rhodobacterales bacterium UBA3077
GACACCTTGCCCGAGGGCGATCCGGTGCTGTTGCTCGCCGAAGATGTGGCGGCGCGGGTGGCAGAAATTATTGCGAGCGGGAAGGCATTGCCGGGCAAAAAACACCCCGTAAAGGCCGGCGATTTCCTGATTCTCGTACAATCCCGAGGCGTGCTTTTTCGGGCGTTGCTCAAGGAACTCAAGGCACGCGGCGTGCCGGTGGCGGGGGCAGACAGGTTGAAGGTGATCGAGGAGTTGGCGGTAAAAGACCTGTTGGCTGTGCTGCAATTCGCCGCCAATCCGCAGGACGATCTCAACCTTGCTTGCGCCATGAGATCACCGCTTTGCGCGGTCTCCGAGAACGAATTGTACAAAATGGCCTATGGTCGCGAAGGCAGCCTGTGGCAGGCGATGCCGCCAGATGAAATGCTCTCGGATATTTTGGCTCACGCCGACTTTGAGCGGCCGTTTGAGGTGTTGGAGCGAATATTGATCCGCCACAAGGGGCGGGAAAAATTGCTTTCGAGGCTCGGGCCGGAGGCTGAAGAAGGCGTGGATGAACTGTTGCGTATGGCTCTGGAATTTGAGCAATCCAACACTCCGAGCCTAACCGGTTTTCTAGAGTGGATCCGGGCGGACGAGATTGAAGTGAAACGTCAATTCAACAATGAAGACAACCTGTTGCGGATCATGACCGTGCATGGGGCCAAAGGGCTCGAAGCCCCGATTGTAATACTGCCGCAGACAGTAAAAAAGCCCAACAACACGGGCAGTGCTGTGCTTCCGTTGGGGGATGGATTAGCTGTGTGCGGGCTGGGTGCAGCCGACCTGCCGGAAACTTTGCAACAGGCACAACAGCGCCAAAAGGAATTGCAAAAAGAAGAAAAGATGCGCCTGTTTTATGTAGCCATGACACGGGCTGAAAGCTGGCTGATTATGGCAGGCTCGGGGGTTCGGAATAGGGGGAGCGATAATTGGTATGATCCGGCAACCGCAGCTCTGGAAAGCCTCGGCGCAACGCAAAAAGAGCGGGGGCGGCTGGTATTGGAAAACAACTGGAAGCTGGAGGAGTGTTCAGGCCAAAAAGAGCCATTGGTTGATGTAGACCTGCCAGCTTGGTGGAATCAACAAGCGGAAAAGGTAGAGAAACCGCCGCGGCCCCGGGCCCCCTCTACGCTTGGCGGAGAGCATACCGTTGCCGGGGCAAAACCAGCCGAAGACGCGCTGGTAAGAGGTGAGCAAATCCATATCCTTATGGAAAACCTGACGGGTGTTCCGGAGGAAGACCGCGCGCAAGCCGCGCTGGCATGGCTCGAAATGCCGCTGGAAGGCGTGGTGGACGAGGCGCTCAAAACGCTAAGCACTCCAAACCTAGCAGATGTTTTTGGCCCAGATGCCCTTCGTGAGGTGCCGGTTAGTGCAACCTTGCCAGAGATCGGCCTGATCAGCGGCAGAATCGATGTATTGCTGGTGGATGACATAGTCACAGCCGTCGATATTAAGTCCAACCGCGATGTGCCGGCGCGCGCAGAAGATATTCCCGAAGCTTTTCTGCGCCAAATGGGGGCCTACCGCGCGGCTTTGGCGCAAATCTGGCCTGACCGGGAAATCAAAGCTGCGATTTGCTGGACCGCAACGCAAAGCCTGATGGAAATTCCGTCAGGCTTGAGTGATGCGGCACTGCAACGCGCAGCCAGCGCTTGACGATGCGCGGTCGGCTACCTAATTTAGACGCAAGCGCATTTATTGATATGAGGAGGCCCCCGTGGCAACATTCAAAGTAACCGATAGCAGTTTTCAGGCCGATGTGCTTGATTCCGACGTGCCCGTAGTGGTTGATTTCTGGGCCGAGTGGTGTGGTCCGTGCAAAATGATTGGCCCTTCGCTGGAAGAGCTGGCCGAGGAATATGGCGGCGCGGTAAAAATCGCCAAGCTGAACGTGGATGAAAACGCCAATATTCCAGCCCAAATGGGCATTCGCGGCATTCCGGCGCTTTTCCTGTTTAAAGGTGGCGAAGTGGTTGCCAATAAAACAGGTGCTGCGCCAAAAGCGGCCCTGAAAAGCTGGATCGACGGCGCTATCTAAGCATTATACATTTGTAAAAAAGGCCTCTCTCGATCTCGAGTGGGGCCCTTTTTTACATAAAATTAAGGATTTTCTCTCGACAGGCGAAGAGTCAGTATAGTAACAATTAAGGATTGATTAAGTTTCGTTAAGGAATCCTTATGTCTGCGCTGCTACCGNNGAAGAATTGATCTGTTTGAGGGTGTGCAAGCCTTGGCGGAGGTAGAGGTTCCCAAGCTCAATGCACCTTTGCCAGAGTATAACTTTGACACAATCGCAAGTTATCTAACAGACGGGTTCTGGGCAGATTTCGGTTCTTCGCGGCACTCGCATAGCGCCACGCTGACTGCCAACGGCTCTATCTCGGTAGATATTACCGACCTGAACGATACTGGCAAAGACGCCGCGCGCTGGGCGCTCGAAACATGGACAATGTTGACCGGTATTGTGTTTACCGAGGTAACGACGAGTGCTGATATTACGTTTGACGATGAGAACGCGGGTGCTTACGCTTACCCAGACTTCATCAATATTAGCAAGGATTGGAACCTGAGTTGGGGTCAGGGGCCTAATAGCTACTTCTATCAGACTTACCTTCATGAAATAGGCCACTCGTTGGGCCTTGGGCATGCAGGAGACTATGATGGGGACGCAGATTTTGTAACGGATTCTACTCTGGTTAGGCCGCACACACATCCCTCCGGTGGCACGAACCATTATTCAAACGAGTCATGGCAAACGACGATTATGTCATATTTTGGCCCTAACGAAAACTCACTTATAGATGCGGATTGGGGCTTCAA
>DFBP01000209.1:0-1057 GCA_002366685.1 Rhodobacterales bacterium UBA3077
GAAACAGGGCAACATCCGCTGGTGAGGCGGTTTCAACCGAACGCACGCGGGCAATCGCCTCCTCACGCGCCATGATCCAATTGTTAAAGAGAACCGGATGGTTAACGATATAGGGCGCAAGGCCAAGCCCCGTCGAGTTTCCGATGCCAAGCTTTCGCGAAACAGAGGGAGCCATTTCAACCGCATCTTCACCACCTTTGGCTTGCGCCATNNAATCACGCACAAAAACGCGGGTCAAATAAACCGAAAGCATTTCTGCCTGAAAAGGCACACCCATTTCCGGGCGATCCGCAATTGACTCGTAGTCTGCCGCGCCGAGCTTGCCGGAGCCATAAACAGCTGTTGTCCGCATCAGATAGCCAACAGCTTCGATCTGTTTGATATCCGGCTGGTGGCCTTCGGCCAGCGCCTCGACGCAATGCGCCCATAAGCGCACCGAGCGATTGGCGCGCGAAACCGATATCTCTTTTTCGCTCACACGACCAGCTTCTTGAAACGGTATGTTTTTAGATAAGCGTTCGATATCAGCCGCGGTTGGCACCCCATCAAACAGGGTGAAAGTTGCATCCCACGCGGTGGCGATCACGCGATCCGAGCGCATGTCTGGGGGGAGGTCATGGCCAAAGGCTATGAGCGAATAGCTGCGGTCCGGCCCCTTTGCGGTGTAAACCGCGTGCCCGACCCCTTTGGCATCGAAGATAAATTCGGGCCTTGAGAACTGCCAACCCTCGCGCGCCATCCGGCGGGTGAGAACCCTCATAAAGCTGAGTCTGCATTGGTGCATCGAGCCAAGACGGGCAAGCCGCATGACCTGTTCGGGATCGCGCCTTTGGATCTTTTGTGGCTCAAGCTGCGCCATGCTTGCTATCCTTTCAGCGTAAAATTGTTGGCAAAAAACCTGTACCAGTTTTCCCCCATAATGCCGTCGATTTCGCTGTCATCTAGTCCGGTTTTGCGCAACCCGCTCCGAATGTTGCCGAAGTCGCGGTTGTCATGAAACCAGTCGGGCATGTCAGGAAACCCGGGAGCCGCGGCGGATCCTTCGCCGAAATCAACC
>DFBP01000209.1:1080-1406 GCA_002366685.1 Rhodobacterales bacterium UBA3077
GTGCGCATCCATTCGACCACGCTATCCGGGTGGTCTTGGCAGAGGTCAGAGCCGATACCGAGATGCTCGGCACCATATTTTTCCGCCGTGCGGGCGATCATTTCGCAGAAGCTTTCCAGTGTGCAGGCGGATTTATCCTTCAGGTGATGCGGGTAGATAGAGAAACCCAGCATGCCGCCCTTTTCCGTCACGGCCCGAATGACATCGCTCTTTTTGTTTCGCAAAGCGGGGGCCCATTGATGGGGGTTTGCATGTGAAATAACGATCGGGCGTTCGGAAACCTCGGCAGCCTCAATGGTGGAACGATCGGCTGAATGGCTCATATC
>DFBP01000209.1:1473-4244 GCA_002366685.1 Rhodobacterales bacterium UBA3077
GACTGGTTGTTATAGGTGAGTTGCATAAACCGGGCACCCAGCGTATGCAGGATTTCGACCAAGCCGATGTCGGATTCAATCGGGCTGGGGTTCTGGAAGCCAAAGAAAATGGCCGTGCGGCCTGTTTCGCGGGCGTAATCAATGTCAGACGCCCATTGCCCTTTCATGATTAGGTCCGGAAACTGCTCAAACCAGCGATTCCATGTCTCGAAATTCAGAACCGTTTCCCGAAAATCCTCATGGTAGGAAATGGTCACATGGACGGCATCCACGCCGCCTTCGCGCATCTGCCGGAATATTTTTTCCGACCAGTTCGCGTATTGCAACCCGTCGATCAGCATCAGGTTGGGTCTCCTGCGCTGATATAGGCGGTTTTGACGGTGGTATAAAACTCGGCAGCGGCTTTACCCTGTTCGCGCGAGCCATAGGAGCTGTCTCCCCGTCCGCCAAAAGGCACGTGGTAATCGGTTCCCGCTGTTGGCAGATTCACGGTGACAACACCGGTGCGCGCGTTGCGCCGGAAGTGGGTGGCGCGGGCCAGACTTTGTGTGACGATGCCTGAAGTGAGGCCGAAATTTGTATCGTTCACCACAGACAGGGCCTCATCATAGCTGCCTACTTTGATGACCGAAGTCAGCGGGGCGAACATTTCTTCACGGTTGATGCGCATGGAATTGGAGGAATTCAGAAATACGCCAGGTGACATGTAAAACCCTTCATGAGGCATATTCAGTCGCTCGCCGCCACAGGCCAGTTCAGCACCCTCAGAACGACCCAGATCAACATAAGCCAGGTTTTCACGCAATTGCTGTTCACTCACAACAGGGCCCATTTGGGTACCGGCTTCCAGCGCATGGCCAACCTGCATGGCTTTTGTGCCCGCCACCAGTTTCTCGACAAAGGCATCGTGCACCGCTTCGTGCACAACCAATCGCGAAGAAGCGGTGCATTTTTGCCCCGTGCCGCCAAAAGCCCCGCCAAGGGCCACTGTAACTGCAAGGTCGATATCTGCGTCATCCATGACAGCGAGTGCATTTTTGGACCCCATTTCCATCTGAACTTTGGTCAGGTTCTGAATGGCCGCCGAGGCGATCCCTTTTCCAACCGGAACCGAGCCGGTAAACGTGATCGCATTCACTTTCGGGCTTTCAACAAGCTTTTGGCCGATCTTCCGACCCGAGCCCATCACAAGGCTGAATAGCCCTTTCGGGATGTCTTGGCGGGAAATGATTTCGGTCAGTGCCACTGCCGAGGCTGGCGTGGCGTTGGCGGGCTTCCAGAGCACTGCATTCCCGTAGCAAAGCGCGGGTGCAATTTTCCATGACGCTGTCGCTGTTGGAAAGTTCCATGGGCTGATCACAGCGACTACACCCACCGGCTCCCGGCGGACATCAATTTCCACACCCGCGCGCACACTATCGGCGTTTTCGCCGAGTTGGCGCAGGCATTCGGCAGCGTAATAGGTAAAGAACTGACCGGCGCGGAAAACCTCGCCTTTGCCCTCGGCAATGGGCTTGCCTTCTTCGCGGCTCAGGAGGGTGCCCAGCTCCTCGGCGCGGGCCATAAGCTCGTTGCCAATGTTCATTAGAACCGCCTGCTTGCGCTCCATGCCGTAAGCTTCCCATGCTTTCTGGGCTTGCTTGGCCTGATCGAGCGCGGCCTCTAGATCATCCGCACTCGCTTGCGCAAACATGCCGACCAGATCGCTCAGGTCAGACGGGTTACGGTTCTCGATTTCGGCAATGCCCGGAATCCATTCGCCAGCGATGTAGTTCTTTTTGAGGTCGGTCATGTTCTGTCTCTTCGAATTGCGGTTACCGCAGGATGGACTTTTTTGCTGACATCAGTCAAATTCAAATTACTGAACAAAAATTCAAAGAAAGTGAAGTTATGGCCATCAAGATCGAAATGTTGCGCTGCTTTGCGACGGTGGCCCAAACCGGCAACCTCGCCGAGGCGGCAACCCGCCTTTACAAAACTCAGTCGGCCGTTTCCATGACCCTGAAGCAACTGGAAGAAAATCTTGGCCAGCGGCTCTTTGAAAGCGACCGGAAAAACCGGTTAACACCGCTTGGCGAACAGGTTTTTGAGCTGGCCCAAAACCAGCTTCGCCAGTTTGACGACACGATCAAAGCTATTGAAGCGGCCATCAAATCGCCCAAGGGGCTAATCCGCATTGCGTCCATCCCGTCGGTTGCGGGGCTTGTGTTTCCCAAGGCGACGCAGGCTTTGACGCGCCAAAACCCCGGTTTGCGCGTAGAGTTGAGGGACACGGATACACAGCAAGTGATTGATGCCATGCTGCGCGGGCAGGCAGATATTGGCATAGTTTCGGGTTCACACAAATTGAACGGGATACGCCAGGCGCACCTGTTTAGTGACCCGTTTGGCCTGATTTGTTCACCTGAACACCCACTTGCGCGGCAAAAATATGATCCGACTATTCAGGAAGTGGCGGCCGCAGGCTTTGTAAACAATAACTTGTGCAGTTCGATTCAAACCCCGGAATTTCAGGCGGCGACGGCTGAATCGCTGATCTCCATGCACAATACCATGTCTCTCATCGCGATGGTCCGGACAAATAACTGGGTTACGGTTTTACCGCAAACAGTTGCGCAGTTTATGTCCCACGACTTGATCTTTCGCAGAATCAAGGGGCTGTCTGACCAACGACAGGTTTCGCTGCTTTTGCGCGAACGCACGCCCTACCTCCAGTTTGCCGAAGAATTCTGGGCGTTTCTGCTGGGCTTTGACTGGTCAAAAGCCTGAGC
>DFBP01000209.1:4273-5708 GCA_002366685.1 Rhodobacterales bacterium UBA3077
AGTTGCAATCCAGTCAGGCGCGAAATCAGGTCCACACTGTTGCGGGCGCTGAATTTTTGCAATAATTTTGCGCGATGGGCTTCAATGGTTCGCGGAGAGATATCAAGGCGGGCCGCAATATCCTTGCTGGTGAGGCCTTCCATCAACAAGATCGCGACTTGCCGCTCTCTTTTGGTCAATTCAACCACAGGCCGGATTTGTGATAGGTCGGCAAAGCTCCAGACGGCTTCGGCATAAGGGTTCTCAGGGGTCAGGGATTGCCCGCGAACCCGACACCAAAAAAGCCCGCCATTCGCACGCTTCATGATCCTCTCATCGATGTATGAGCCGGAATCCTTTAATATTTTTAACCCACTATCCCCGATTTCATGAAATTCCTTCAGGGACGGGTAGAGCTTTGATAGGGATTGCCCCTCAAGCTGGCTTCGCTGATATCCAAATATTTCGCCAAAACAGATATTGCAGCGCTGGATGACGCGAAATCGTGAGACGATCAGCCCGATCGGGGCGTGCAAAAACCCGGTCTCTGCTCCGTGTGCCAATAAAAACCCTCCGAAATTGCGTATTTATACGAATAGATTGCCAGGAGATATTAGAGCTAGAATAATTTGGAAGGAGACGCAAATTATGGATGCAATCATTGGTGCCGGGAAGATGACGGAGAAGGATACTGCGGATGTAAATTTCCAGACTTACGGAAAGCACGCGGCAGGGATGGCCAAAATTGCCAACCCACTGGCGCCGCGGAGTGTGGGCGCTCGGATCATTGAAAACGTTGAGGGGAAACGATGAACCCGGCTGAATGGCTCGTGAGGGCGGCAAAACGAACACCAAATGCGCCCGCCTTGCTCAAAGGGGAGCGTTTGGTGGCGGACTATGCAACCTTTGCCGCGCGCGCAGCGGCGATTGGCGGCGCACTCCGCGACCAATACGGGGTTCAACCGGGTGATCGGGTGGCGCTGTTCATGAAAAACCGCACCGAATATCTGGAAGTGCTTTACGGGATCTGGTTTGCGGGCGCAGTTGTTGTGCCCATCAACGCAAAGCTGCACGAAAAAGAGGCGGCCTGGATTGTTGAGCACGCAGAGGCCGGGATCGTTGTTGTGGCCGATGGCGGGGAGGCCGGTTTCAGGGTGGTATCTCCTCCCTGTGTTCGCGAAATCATTTCGGTGGATGAGCTGGGCTTTTCAGACCTCTATGCCCACAAGCCGCTAAATACCCCCCACATGACCCGCGCCGAAGATTTGATCTGGCTGTTTTATACCTCCGGCACAACGGGAAAGCCCAAAGGGGTCATGCTGAGCTCGGCCAACTTGCAAGCTATGACGATGACCTATTTTATTGACGTGGATGAGGTGCAAACGGAGGACGCAATTTTATATGCTGCACCCATGTCACATGGGGCGGGGATTTATAACTTTATGCATGTTATCCG
>DFBP01000302.1:0-365 GCA_002366685.1 Rhodobacterales bacterium UBA3077
GGGCGTTTACTCTCTGATCTGATACAATCATCCAGTGGACCGCTGGCCAGCTTGCCGCCACAAGGTAAAGCGCGCGCCCAGAGCCTCGCTAGTGACACGCTTCGTAATCTTGGCCGAATCGACATCGTACTTGACCAGTTCTTGCAAAAAGAACCACCGGTTTCCGTGCGCAATGCTTTGCGGCTAGCCGCTTGTGAACTGATTGTAGACGGCATCGCCCCGCATGCCGCGGTGGACGCCGCCGTGCGGATGGTTAAAAACAACCGGCAAACGACGCATCTTTCGGGGCTCACCAACGCAGTCGCGCGGCGGGTGGCCGAATTTGGCCCCGAGATATGGCCTGACCTGCCTCCTACACCCTTGCC
>DFBP01000302.1:374-5276 GCA_002366685.1 Rhodobacterales bacterium UBA3077
ACAGCCTTTGAAGCCGCTCACGAAGCGGGCGCACCGCTGGATATCACGCTGCATCCATCTGTGGATGTTGAGGCGCTCAACGAAGCGCTTGAGGGTGAGGTTTTGCCCACCGGCAGCTTGCGACTCACCGAGTGGGGGCAGGTTTCCAACATGCCCGGCTTTGATGAGGGAGCCTGGTGGGTGCAAGACGCCGCCGCCGCAATTCCCGCCAAGCTGTTGGGGAACATCAAAGGCAAAAAAGTGCTGGATTTGTGCGCCGCCCCCGGCGGCAAAACTATGCAACTGGCGGCTGCCGGTGCGGAAGTCACAGCATTGGACCTTTCGCCCCACCGGATGGAGCGGGTGCGCGAAAACCTCGCGCGGGTAGAGCTTAAAGCCAAAATTGTAGTGGAAGACGTGCTGAAATACGCACCTGCCGCCAAGTTTGACGCCATATTGCTGGATGCACCTTGCTCGGCGACCGGCACCATCCGCCGCCACCCCGACCTGCCCTATGCCAAAAGTGAGCTATCGCTGGCACCGCTTTTGAACCTGCAACGCGACATGCTGGCCGAAGCCGCTGGCTGGCTTAAAGCGGGCGGTGAAATGGTTTATTGCACCTGTTCGCTTTTCCCCGAGGAGGGAGAAGCGCAGGTCGAGGCTTTCCTCAACGCCCATCCGGATTTTGAACAGCTTCCTGCCGAAGCTGATGGGGTTGAACCAGCGTGGCGCGACGCAAGCGGCGGGCTACGCTTGCGGCCTGATTATTGGGCCGAGCGCGGCGGCATGGACGGCTTTTACATCGCTCATCTGAAAAAGAAAAACCAAGGGTGACAAGCTGGACCACGCCGACTAAAAAGAAGCCTCAACGGCTTACCTGCGGCGCGGAACCTTAATGCCAGAATCCGAAACCCCGAAGAAAAAGCAAAGCTGGCGTTTCGCCAGCCTTTCCAGCCTGCGCAGTCCGCCGCGTAGCTTTTTATGCCACCCGGAGCCGCGTGCGATTGGCTCTTTTGTGCGCGGCGAGCAGCTATTAGCATATCAGTTTACGTTCGCGGGGCAGCGAATCGAAGCCCCCGAAACATCTATCTGGAACCTCCAGCCACCCGGAGAGGCCTTTCTGCGCGCCACGCAAAACTTTAGCTGGCTTGATGATTTGGCAGCAGTGGGCGATGGCCCGGCACGCAAGCGTGCGCAGGCGTGGCTGCTGGAATGGATTGAAGCGTTTGGGCAGAATAACGGCATGGGGTGGCATCCGGGGCTTGCCGGACAGCGGGTCATCCATTGGTGCTCGCACGCTATGTTTCTTTTTAAGGGTCTGAAGCCTAAAGCATCTGCCGCAGTGTTCAAAAGCCTCGGGCGGCATGTGAATTTTCTCTCGAATAACTGGAAGAATACCCCACAAGGTGTCGCCAAATTTGAAGCGCTAACCGGCCTCGCCTATGCTGGGTTGGCGCTAGAGGGCTGCGAATATGTGCTGCGCCCGGCGCTCAAGGGGCTGGCCGCCGAATGTGCCAGCTGGATTGACGATAAAGGTGCTATTCCGACCCGTAACCCCGAAGAGTTGTCCGAAATTTTTACGCTGCTGACATGGGTTGCCAAACTGCTTGAACAAACCGGCCATCCGGCGGATTCTGCCCTCACCAGTGCGCTTGGGCGAATGGCCCCGGGCTTGCGCAGCCTGCGCTATGGCGATGGCGGGCTGGCACGATTCCACGGCGGCGGGCGCGGGAATGAAGGCCAGCTCGATCAGGCGCTTGCGGATGCACAAGTTCGCAGCGGCGCATCCCAAAACAGCTTTATGGGCTTTGAGCGGCTCTCGGCAGGCCGGGTTGTCGTCATTATGGATGGCACTACCCCGCCAATTTCCGACACCAGCCATGCCAGCCAGCTTGGCTTTGGTATGTCGTCGGGCCGCCTGAAAATTCTCGAAGGTTGCGGGCCCGGCCAGCGGTTGGGAAAAATCTGGGCCAATGCCTGCGCTCAAACGGCAGCGCATAACGCCGTTACCGTTGAAGGACAGGGCGCGCGCCCCGCCGACGTGAGCCTTGATCGTGCGCAAGATTTCGAGAGCGTCTGGCTTTCTGCAACTTCCAGAGGGTTCGAAGCGGCCTTTGGCCTGATACACGAGCGCCGTTTGCTCATCGCCAACAATGGCACCCAATTCAGCGGCGAAGACCGGCTGTTCCCGCATAATGCCGCCACTGAAAACACGCACCCTACAGCCGCCCTTGCCCGCCCCAGCCGCGGCCATTCCTATATGGCGCATTTCCATTTGCACCCGGATGTTGAAGCCGAGCAGAAAGACCAGATTATTACTCTCACCCTACCCAATGCCGAGGTCTGGAATTTCCGGCAGGAAGGCGGCTTGATGTGCCTGATGGACTCGGTCACCATTGATCGCAGCTTTACCGAACCACGCGCGACAAAACAGATTGTTGTAGCTGGCCGCAGCATCGACTATGTAGGCGGCATTCGCTGGAGCTTCACAAAAGCCTAGCCCATTTCCACCTCCTTTAAAGGAAAAGTAAATGCCCTCCCAAAATCTCCCCATCCGCCGCGCGCTACTCTCGGTTTCTGATAAAACCGGTGTGGTTGATCTTGCCCAAAAGCTGCACGAGCAAGGCGTTGAGCTTCTTTCAACCGGCGGCACTGCCAGCGCACTGCGTGATGCAGGCCTGCCTGTCAAAGACGTGTCCGACATCACTAATTTTCCGGAAATGATGGATGGGCGCGTTAAAACCCTGCACCCGATGGTGCATGGCGGTTTGCTGGCGCTGCGGGACAATGAAGAGCATGTAAAGGCGATGGACGAGCACGGGATTGGTCCGATTGATCTGCTGGTGGTCAACCTTTACCCGTTTGAGGCCACAGTGGCCGCTGGGGCCGATTATGACACCTGCATTGAAAACATCGACATCGGCGGCCCGGCAATGATTCGCGCCGCCGCCAAAAACCATGGCTTTGTTACTACGATTGTGGATGTGGAAGATTACGACACGCTGCTTGGCGATATGGCCCAGCATGATGGGGCAACCTGCCCGAAATTCCGCAAAAAACGCGCGCAAATCGCTTTTGCCCGCACCGGGGCTTATGATGCGGCGGTGTCTAGCTGGATGGCTGACGCAATTGGGGTTGAAACCCCGCGCCGCCGCGCGGTGGCCGGGACTTTGGCACAAACGTTGCGCTATGGTGAGAACCCGCATCAGAAAGCAGCGTTTTATGTGGATGGTTCCACGCGCCCCGGCGTTGCCACGGCCAAGCAGCTTCAAGGCAAAGAGCTTTCCTATAATAACATTAACGACACCGATGCCGCCATCGAACTGGTTGCCGAGTTTGACCCCGCTGACGGCCCCGCTTGTGCGATCATCAAACACGCCAACCCTTGTGGTGTGGGCCGAGGTGCCAGCATGATCGAGGCTTATCAGGCTGCTTTTAACTGCGATAATGTTTCTCCTTTTGGTGGGATTATTGCTTTGAACCAGCGGCTTGAGGCGGATACCGCTGCCGAAATCACCAAAATCTTCACTGAAGTTGTGATCGCACCGAGCGTGTCAGACGAAGCTATGAGTATTTTTGCAAAGAAGAAGAACTTGCGGTTGCTTGTGACCGACGGCTTGCCGGATGTATCCGAGGGCGGGCGCACTTGGCGCAAGGTTTCTGGCGGTTATCTCGTGCAGGATCGGGATAATGGCAGGCTCTTGCTAGACGACCTTAAGGTCGTGACCAAGCGCGCACCGTCCGAGGCTGAAATGGCTGACATGCTCTTTGCGTGGAAGGTCGCCAAACACGTGAAATCCAACGCGATTGTTTATGTGAAAGACGGCGCAACGGTGGGCATTGGCGCGGGCCAGATGAGCCGTGTGGACTCGACCCGCATAGCGGCGCGCAAAGCGCAGGACATGGCTGAAGTGCTGGGGTTGGCCGAAGTGCCAACCATCGGCTCGGTGGTTGCGTCTGACGCCTTCTTCCCGTTTGCGGACGGGCTGATTACGGCGGCGGAAGCGGGGGCTACGGCGATAATCCAGCCGGGTGGCTCGATGCGCGACAATGAAGTGATCGAAGCAGCTGATGAGGCGGGCCTTGCCATGGTCTTCACCGGTATGCGACACTTCCGGCATTAACCTCCCAGACAGCCGGACGACTGAATGACAAAAGATACCATCCCGCTTTACGATGTCATTGTGATTGGCGGCGGGGTGGTTGGCTGCGCGGTCATGCGGCGGTTTTCTCTGGCGGGGGCTAAAACCCTTTTGGTGGAAAAGGGCGCGGATATCCTCTCGGGGGCCAGCAAAGCCAATAGCGCGATACTGCATACGGGGTTTGATGCCCCGCCGGACAGCATTGAGGTGGCCTGCATGCAGGCGGGCTACACCGAGTATCTTGATATCCGGCAAGACCTCAATTTGCCTCTGCTCGAAACCGGTGCGTTGGTTGTGGCCTGGGATGAGGAACAGCTGGCGCAGCAGGACGGGATCATCGCCAAAGCCCATGAAAACGGGGTTGAGGATGTGGCACGGGTTGAGCGTGATGCGTTGCGACAGGCGGAACCGAATCTCGCCAAAACTGCGCTCGGGGCTGTGGAAGTTCCTCGTGAGTTTGTGATTGACCCGTGGAACTCTCCGCTGGCCTATCTCCGGCAAGCGGTTGATGCCGGTGCTGAGCACCGCTTCAAAACCAATGTTACCGGTGGTGAATTTGGCGGCAACGCGTGGCGGCTGGAAACCAGCCAAGGCGCAATTTCGGGCCGTATCGTTATCAATTGCTCAGGCAATCAGGGCGATATTGTTCAGAAAATATGCAATGAGCCGGAATTTGAAATCCGCCCACGCAAGGGGCAGTTTCTGGTTTATGACAAAAGCGCTTCTAGCCTGATTAACGCCATTATTCTGCCGGTGCCAACGCCTACGACGAAAGGCGTGG
>DFBP01000302.1:5317-12711 GCA_002366685.1 Rhodobacterales bacterium UBA3077
ATGCTGCAAGGGTTGATCGAGGTCGGCACAAAAATGCTGCCGGATCTGCCACAACATGCGGTTACGGCCACCTATGCGGGCTTGCGCCCAGCCACCCAGTTCAAAGATTACCAGATCGAGGCCGAGGCTGGTAAAAACTGGATCGGCGTGAATGGTATCCGCTCCACCGGCCTGACGGCAGCATTGGGGATTGCGGCTTATGTCGAGCAACTTTGCGCCGAAAAGTTTGCCGAATTTGGCCCCGCCAAAACCCCGACTTTCCCTCAAATGCCTATGCTCGCCCAGCACGAAGAGCGCAGCTTTCAGGAAGGTGACGGCACCGAGATCGTCTGCCATTGTGAAGGTGTAACCCGTGGCGATATCGAGCGCGCGCTTGTTGCTGACATTCCTGCCAAAAGTCTTGGCGGCCTTCGGCGACGCACGCGGGTAATGATGGGCCGATGCAACGGCTTTTATTGCTCGGCAAAGGTGGCAGCGCTCACCAAAGGCAAAATCACACCTGCACTTGACGGGGGTGACGAGACATGAGCGATTATGACGTTGCCATCATCGGTTCCGGCCCCTCGGGAATTGCCGCGGCAACCGGATTAATCCGCGCAGGTATCACCAATATTATTGTATTTGAGCGCGAAGCGGAAATCGGCGGCATTCCGCGCCACACCCACCACCAGAGTTTTGGCATGCTGGTGTTCAAGCGCCCTATGTCTGGCCCGAAATACATCAAAAAACTGCTCAAGCGTTGTGCAGGCGTGCGGTTTGAAACCAGCACCACCGTCTTGGCCATCCAAGAAGGCGGTGTGCTGGATTTAACCACGCCGGAAGGGCAAAAAACCATTTGTGCCCGCCATATCGTACTCGCCACCGGTGCCCGTGAAACCCCGCGCCACGGAAGGTTGATCTCCGGCCTTCGCCCGCAAGGCATAATAACCACCGGCGCGCTGCAACAGTTCATTTACACCGGCAAAATGAAACCGTTTCAGCGACCCGTAATTGTTGGGACCGAACTTGTCAGTTTTTCGGCTCTTTGGACATTGCGCCACGCCGGGATAAACCCTGCCGCGATGATCGAGGAAAACAGCCGGACCACCGCATACCGCCCCGCGGCTTTGTTTGCACGGCTGCTCGGTGTGCCGATATTTTACCGCAGCAAGGTTGTAGATATTGCCGATGTTGAAAAGCTCTCGCGGGTCGAGATCGAAAATGCGTCCGGCGAAAAACAATCAATCGCATGTGACGGTGTGATTTTCAGCGGCAAATTCACCGGCGATAATAACCTCGCTAAAGCCAGCCATATGGGTCTAAACCGGGGCACTCAGTTCCCGCTAGTTGATCAAAACTGGATCAGCACGGACCCAAACATTTCCGTTATCGGCAATACCGTACATCCGGCGGATATGGGGGACCAGTGCTATCTGGAAGGGCTGGAATCTGGTCGGAAGGTTGCCGAGAAGATAGGTGGGAACGCGCCATCTGGATGCCAGATTCCTGTAGAGCCAGGCGAAGGGATAAGGATGACCACACCCAATATGCTGCGGGTCGGAGCGAGCAAGATCGTTGTTTCCCTAAACCTTCATGTAACAAAAGCCTATTCCGGGCCAATATCCGTGACCTACAACGGCGAAACGCTCTATAAAAAGCGCCATCGCTGCCTGCCCGCACGCCGGATCACGCTTAAACGTATCCAACTGAAAGGCGCGGTAGAAAACACAGATCTGCCTCTGGAGATTCACCTCGGCGAATAGGTCCACAATGACTTGGCTGATGCGATGAGCGGAAGTCGAGCAAGCCCTTATGAGCCATATCGTTGCTTGCCGACTTAAGGGTTATTTCGTCCCATCAAGGATTTATCAATGTTTTTTGGTCAATCTGGTCAGACGCCACGCTGTTTCAATAGAAATTTGATTGTGGGGTTTGCAAAGGGGCGATAGATTTGAACGAAAAAACCGATAGCTCCGATCTGGCGGCGCTGAAAGCCCGAGTTTCAACGCTTGAGGAAACGCTCCAGCAAAAAAACCGGTTCTTGGCGATGGTCAGCCATGAATTGCGCACACCGATGAACGGGGTGTTTGGCATGGCTGACGCCCTTGCCCGAACAAACCTTGATGAAAAACAAAGCCGGTATCTTTCTGTGCTGAGGGATTCTTGCGATTCCATGCTGTCAATCGCCAATCAGCTTTTGGAAAAAGGCAAATTCGACTCCGGGCAAACCGCATTGGTTCCGGTTGATTTTGACATTGCGGAATTTATTTCGTGGCAGGTCGCGGACTTTGCAAGCCGGGCCAAAAAACGCGGCTTGATCTTGGAACTTGATACCAAAATTCTGATCGATTCCCGCATTCGATTTGACAAACAAAGGCTCGGGCAAGTCCTTAGCAACCTCATTTCCAACGCCATCCGGTATACTGACGAGGGCCGCGTTGTGGTACGGGCTATTCTGCAAATGAACCGGGACAACGAACGCCATCTGGTATTGAGTGTCGAAGACAGTGGCATCGGTATCTCCCCGGAAAAGCACAAACATGTTTTCGAACCTTTTTATTCGGCTGACCCGGTGGAGACGGCCAATCGCGGGGGTACCGGCCTTGGGCTCAGTGTTGTTGGTGATCTCGTGTCACTTATGAACGGCTCTATTCGAGTTGATTCCGCAACCGGAATGGGCTCAACTTTCACCGTGGATCTTATTGTGGATGAAGCAGAAAACCGCCCCGCGCCGGAGACCACCCCGCGCCGATCCATGCCAGATAATCTCCATGTGCTGCTGGCCGAAGACAATGACTCAAACGCCTTCGTTTTTGAAGTTTTGCTCGAAGATACCGGTGTAAAAACAACGCGCGTACGCAATGGCAAGGAAGCGGTCACCGCTTTTGCAAATGGGGTGTTCGATATTGTGTTCATGGACATCCAAATGCCGGTGATGAATGGCATCGAGGCTACATACGCCATCCGAAGCATCGAGGGCGAAGCCGATTCGCCAGTGCCAATTATCGCGCTCACGGCAGATACGATTGCCAGCCAGTGCTCCACCTATCAGGCCGCCCGTTTTACGGATTTCATCAGCAAACCAATGCGCCAGAAAGACCTGCTCGATACACTTTCAATATTTGACAAAGAAATCTGTTGAACAATAGGTCCGAATGGGTAATCGTCGGCAAAACCCCTCAAACTCCGGTGACCCCATGGACCATATTACCAATCATCCTGCCACGGCTGACATGCAAGCATCAGATGCGGCCCACCACCTTCATCCGTTTACAGATACAGTAGCGCTGAACGAAAAGGGTGCTCGCATAATAACCAGTGGCAAAGGGGTTATGATAAAGGACAGCGAAGGCGAAGAAATTCTGGATGCGATGGCGGGCCTTTGGTGCGTAAATATCGGGTATGGCCGGAACGAACTAGCAGACGTCGCCGCGCGGCAAATGCGTGAGCTACCCTATTACAACACCTTTTTCCAAACCAGCCATCCGATGGTTATCGCGTTGGCTGAAAAAATAGCGCAACTCGCCCCGGGTGACCTTAACCGCACGTTTTTCTCCTGTGGTGGATCAGATGCCAACGACACTAATATCCGCCTCGTGCGGCACTATTGGGCTTCGCTGGGCAAACCAACCAAAACCCACATTATCAGCCGCAAAAACGGCTACCATGGCTCGGCGATTGGGTCCGCCAGCCTTGGCGGGATGGAAGCTATGCACGCGCAGGGCGGCCTGCCGATCCCGGGTATTTCCCACATTGACCAACCCTATTGGTATGCCGAGGGTGGCGACCTATCCCCTGAAGAATTCGGACTAAAAGCAGCCCAGGCGCTTGAAGCCGAGATCGAGCGTGTGGGTGAAGGCAACGTGGCTGCTTTTATCGCCGAGCCGGTGCAGGGTGCCGGTGGCGTCATTGTTCCGCCATCTACCTATTGGCCTGAAATCCAGCGCATATGTGACGCCAACGAAATTCTGCTCATTGCTGACGAGGTTATAACCGGTTTCGGGCGCACCGGTGCGTGGTTTGGTAGCCAAACCTACAATATCCGCCCCGATATTATGACCATCGCCAAAGGGCTTTCCTCGGGCTACCAACCGATCGGCGGTTCGGTGATTTCAGAAAAGATCGCGGCTGTCTTTGCAGAAAAAGGCGGCGAATTTGCGCACGGCTACACCTATTCCGGCCATCCGGTAGCCGCTGCCGTGGCGCTGGAAAATTTACGCATTCTGGAAGAGGAGCATATCGTCGATACCGTTGCTTCCGACACCGGCCCGTACCTCGCCCAGCGCTGGGCCGAACTTGGACAGCATCCGCTGGTCGGAGAAGCCCGGATTTCGGGCATGATGGCAGCGCTCGAGCTTACACCTGATGTGTCTGCCCGGGCACCATTTGCCGAATCTGGCTCGGTTGGCCCGATTTGCCGCGACCATTGTTTCGCCAGCAATCTAATCATGCGCCATGTGGGTGACAAAATGATTATTTCGCCGCCGCTGGTCATTAGCCGTTCAGAAATCGACACAATGATCGAGCGCGCCCACAAAGCTTTGGACAAAACTATGGCTGACGCTAAGGCGCAAGGTCTGATGGTGGCAGGCACACGCTAGGGCGCTTTTTGTGAGTTGCATCGGCAATCTCGTTTTGCCGATGCACGCCCTACCCGATCACCGGCATTTCGGCAGGGGCCCTCCGTGACAGGAGTTGCGGCCCCTCTTCGCGGATCACAATATCCTCTTCGTGAACCATGACTTTTCCATCTCCAAAACTCATGCCCGGCTCTAGTGTGATCACCATTCCGACTTCAAGAACCGTATGATCTTGCGCGGTGTGTGAAGGCCATTCGGTTAGCTGCATACCCAGCCCGTGGCCAAGGCGGCCCACATCGCTATCCTGCGCGCCACTGGCAGACATAACGCTGGCCATCGCGCGAAACAAATCTGCGCTGGTTGCCCCCGGGCGGGCCGCGGTAAGCCCGGCCTCGGTTGCGGCATAAACCACATCATAGGCGCGTTTAGCTTCGTCCGGCACATACCCGAAGGCAAAATTACGATCAAAATCGCAATGATACCCGTCAAAAACAGCCCCGGTATCGAGCAGCATCAGATCGCCGTCGGCAAACCTCCGATCCGTGGCTGGCCGAATGATATCATCAAACCCTCCCGGGCCAGAGGCACCAACCAGATAGGGCACCTCGTCAGCGCCGCGCTGCAACAGATCAATCCGCATCCGGATAAAAGCATCGCGCTCGGTGTCACCCAAGGTGACCAGATCAGGAAAATTCTCGAAGGCATCTGAGGCAATCGCGCATATATGGGCGATTTTTTCGATTTCGGCTTCCGATTTGACCATGCGCTGCTGGCGAACAATGTTGGTGGCGTCTTTAAAACGGTCTGCGCCAAGCAGCTTGCGCAAACGGTCAAAATCATGTGCTGGCATTCGGATATGGGTCTCGTGACCCATTGGCAGGCCGATGCGGCCATCCATACCCGCAACTTCATTCAACACATCCGCCAGCAGTGTGATTCCGTCATCTTCCGGCCGCGGGGCTGGCCATGTGCGAATATCATCCAACCATGTGGCCGCCATACTGGAAGCGCCAATTCCGGGGATTACGGCAACAGGTTTGCCCTGTGCAGGAACAACCAGAAACCACGGGCGGGTCGGGCTTTGCCAAAATGGGGTATGGAATCCCGAATAATAGCGCACTTCCGGTTCGGTACAGACAAGCAGAGCCTTTAGCCCCTGTTCCCCCATCAGTGTTTGCGCTTTGGCCGTGCGCGCTTCGAACTCGCTCTGCCTGAAGCCGCGCTCAGGCGCTTCACTTTTTCTGTTTTTCATCGGGATTTCCTTGAGCCATTGCTATTAAAAGGAAGATTAAACAGTTGCCCGAACCCTTCTATTTTGTCTTCAACACCTGCGCGGCGCAAACAGCTCCAAAACTGGGCCTGATTACTTGTTATCACCGGCTTTCCAGTCAGTTTTTCGATTTCCTCAACAACTTCCAGTGCGCGAATCCCACTGCACGACAAAAATATCGCCTCGGCATCGGGGCGGTCGATCTCCTGTGCAAATTCCTTCCAGTAAGCTGGCGTTACGCGGCCAAAATCCACGCCGGTAGTCAGGTTCAGCCCTTGAATGTCAAGCACATCAAACCCGCGCTCGTTTAGGAAGGCGGCTTCAACGGTATTGATCTCATCGAGATACGGCGTGCCGACGACAATTTTTTTGGCGTCCAGCGCCTGAAGCGCATCGACGACTGCCGTTGCAATACACATAGGTTGCGCCCAAGGCGCTCCTTTCCGGATTTCCTCAAAAACCCGCTTTTCGCCATTTACAATCGACCCGCTGGTGCAGTGATAACTGACAATCTCGGGTTTCGTATCGGGCTGTAGGCGCGCGGCGGCTTCGGCCATATGATCAACATGCCGAGCCAGTGTCTCATTCGTGGTAAAATCTTCGGTCTTGAGGCGGGTAATGTGCACCCCCACACCCGCCGGCGCCATGTCAAAAAAGTCCGCTTCGGCGGCTAGATCGGTTGACATCAGGATAAACCCCAACCGGGCGCGGCTGTGCCTTCCGGCGTCCATTTCTGGCGATCTCAGTTTTGATTTGATGGTGCTTCCGGGCCTGTACATTCGCAAAATCTCCGAGGTTCAACCGATATTGTTTTTAGATGTTTCCAACGCTTCTGTTATTTTAGCCTGTCTTTTACCAGAGACACCCAGAATGAAGCACCAAACCCAAGCGCCTCGTCACAAAAGTCGTACTCGGCAGAATGCAGCGGTTTCGCATGATGGCCCTCGGTTCCGTTTCCGATCAACAAAAAGCACCCGGGGCGGGCAGCCGCCATATGGGCGAAATCTTCAGAAAACAGTTTAGCAGCGCAATCACTTTCAACAGCTTCTGCCCCCACAAGCGCGCGGGCAACGTCTGCGGCCACTTTGGTTTGCTCGGCAGCATTTATTGTAGCCGGAAAGATAGTGTTATAGGTCACGCGCCCCTCTACACCGTGAGCCAGGCAAATACCTTCTACGATTTGCCTCATTTTCGCCTCTGTGGCCGCGTTGGTCTCGGGGGTGAGAGCTCGCGCATCGCCGGAAAGTGTGGCCCTTCCGGGGAGTACATTTCTCTTCCCATCGGTTTTAAATTCGGTCACCGAAACTACACCATTCTGGCTAGGATCAAGCTTGCGAGAAACAATCGTCTGCAGCGCCCCGACAATCTCTGAAGCCACAACAATTGCGTCAACGCCCATATGCGGTAATGCTGCATGACCTCCCCTTGCCTCCACCTCAATTTCAAACAGGCTTTCACTGGCTGCAATCGGCCCGGCACGGGTTGCAAACGTCCCGACCGGCATGCCGGGGATATTGTGCATACCATAAATTTCATCCACATCGAATCGCTCGAACAATCCGTCT
>DFBP01000295.1 GCA_002366685.1 Rhodobacterales bacterium UBA3077
TGCCTCGGCCCCGGCTCGCAAAACATAGCCTTGCAAAAAGAACAAGCCGAACACTACGGCTGCACACCCGTTCTCGCTGCAAACTTGGCACCGGATGATCTGGTTACCTATGCTGGCGTTGATGTGGTCTGCTATTGGGATAGCGGGTCGCGGGATATCGCAAAGGCATTGGCGCAGAGGAAAGGGCCGATCCTGCCGTTGATCACATCACGCGATGACCAAGCGCGATATTTATTCGAACGCCAAATCTGTATTGATACTACGGCCTCTGGCGGGAATGTTACATTGCTCGCGAATACAGAAAGCCGCTAATTCGGCTGTGTATCTTGCCGGGAGTTATCAAACCGCCCGGTGTTCAGGAAATCCAAAGTGGCGGCTATGACCTGTTTGTCTTGCATCATCAGGCTGTGGGCCACAGGAAATGCCAACCGCTTGTGTTCCGGCGCATGGCCCCAGGCTGATCTCAAGCTGACCTTCCCGTCATTTTCGCCGTCAATACCGGTTATCATGCTGTAAGCAGAATGCGCTGCGGTGCCCCCAATGGCGCCGATATCCAGACCGCTGTCATCTTCGCCGCCATGGGGTTCCAGCTCGGCAAGCGTCGGCCCTATAATGGGGGCAAACGCGGCGGCGCGCGCGGCGATTTCGGTTCCGAAATTGGGTGCCCCGATCTGAACGATTCGCCCCCTGCGATCAATGGTGAGCTTTCTCATAAGCTTTTTCGAAATGATTCCGCCGAGCGAATGCCCCACAAAACTAAGCGTTCCAATTGTTGGCAGCTGGCTAAACAAATCCTCGACCAAATCATCAATTGGCCAGCGCATGGACGGATAGTTCAGTGAAACGGTTTTATATCCGGCCTTTTCAACCGCGAGCGCCAGCTTCCTCATCGAGGTTGCGCGTCTGGCCAGACCGTGCAGAATAACAACTGTATCCATGCTACCAGTGCGGCGGTTTCTGATCTGCAAGCGGTGCGCCGGAAATGGCGTCCGCTTCCATTTGCGCCGCCCGCTCCAACAGCAGGCGCACCCTCCGCTCCAACCGCTCGATCTGCCCGGCCTGTGCCGCTACAACCGCGCTCAACTCTTCCAGAGTTGCCGCCTGATGGGTGGCGTGTTCTTCTAGATTGGTGAGGCGCTCACTCATAAAGGCTCCGGAAATTCTACGGCTTGATCGCCGCTCTGCCATTTTGGATACTTGCGCATAATGGCCGCAAAGCGAGGCGATGCAAGGAAATAATCCAGCCAATTGTGCAGATGCGGCCAGTTTTCGCCGTCAAACCATGGCCGGTCTACATTTGCATATTGGCGAACAAACGTCGCTATGGCCATATCTGTCAAGCCACGCTTCTGTCCTGATAGAAAGGGCTGCCCGGCGAGAATGCCATCCAACCGGCGCAAATATCGGGCGGCAGACTCGCGGGCATCCTCGACACCCTCTTTACCATATTTATATTGATCAAGCGCGGTTTTGAAATCACCGTCACACTCGGCAATGAGCGCCGCGTTGTGGCGCTCAAGCCAGCCTTCCGGGTCAGCGCAGCCAAGCGCCCAGAGCATGATATCATAGCTTTCGTCGATCACACGGTCAGGCAATACCAGCACCGGCACCGTTGCCTTCAAAGAGGCCATCCGCAATTCTTCCGGCTTGTCCCGCAAAACCACCTCGCGCAGGTCAACCCCGATGCCGGAGCTGGCCAAGGCAAGGCGCGCACGCATCGCGTAAGGGCAGCGGCGGAACGAGTAGAGAATGGGGCGGGTCATGGGCTTGGTTTATCTTTTGCGCTCCGGCCTTGCAAGCCTCTCGACAAGCTGCACTAAAACCCTGATGATCATCTGATGAATTGCTTCGCCAAATTCCTCGCCGCACGGCTTGTCAGCCTCAGCCATGCGCTTAACGGTTTTGCCTTTGCCCTTAGAACGCAAGGCAATATACGCGTGCATATCTTCGCGACGATTGCAGTGGTCACATTGGGATTTGTGCTCGGAATATCCCGGCTGGAATGGGCGGCTCTCACCTTCGCCATATCTATTGTCTGGGTGGCCGAGCTATTCAATACGGCGCTGGAGTTTTTGTGTGACATAGTTGCGCCTGAGAAGTCCAACCTGGTCAAAAACGCAAAAGATATAGCGGCAGCAGCGGTTCTTCTGGCCGCACTGGGCGCGGCCACGATAGGCGCGCTGGTTTTCTGGCCCCATTTTAGCGAATTTTAAAACCGCCTATCGTTTCGAGTATCAGAGATACGCCCTTAGCAGGGTCGATTCTGTGCTGGTTAGCGTGGGTCGTGTATCCTGACGGTTTTCGGTCAATAAATGTGGAAACAAGACCAACAGCTCTGCCCGCACCGAACCGCCAAAAAGCCCCATGGCCTCTGCCGTCGGTGCAAAACTCTCGCTCGGGCAACCTTCCGCATAGATAACTTCGTGGCGGTCCAGCATGATGTGGAAGTAGTCTACGGTTTTTACCTGAACCCGGCAGATGGTATCTCCATTTACAAGTTCTCTGGCCGGCACCAAAATCTCGGGCACACCAAACAACAGGTCGGCCTGCCAGCCGGTAAGCAACATCCGGTGCATCGGCGAGACCGTCAAAGCCCGCCGGTTGCCCATCGCTCCCGCTTGCATTCGCACCGGTGCCGTTTTCCCGACACCGGGCGCCGTTTGGTTGCCCACCCACCTGATCGGCTGCGCCCCATGATCCCGCGTGAGCACCTTGTCTCCAACACGCAGCCGCTCAACCGGAACCTCACCGTTCACGGTCAAAATCAAAGCGCCACGGGTAAAGCAGGCGGGCTCCGTATGAAGTTCATCATAGGATATCGTCTTGGGAGACCCCAACCACGGACCGAGCTCGATCTGGTCATCGACAGAAAGCGGAATAGTAGAGGCAAAACCAACCACCGCGCCGTTGATCTGGATGACAATCAATAGCCCGGTCTCGCCGGTTGTAGAGTTGGTTAACACAGATTGCCCAACATTTTGAACCACCTCACCCGCCGCCGCGACCAGCGCTCCGTCCAGATAAAACGAGGCCTCCAGCAATTGGGAAGACCCACCTCCGCTGCCCTCGTCATCAAACATCTGGTCATCATCCGACAATGTAATCACATCAGGCGAACCGGTTATATTTGTTGTTGCAGAGGCAAAAAAGAAATCAAATTCGCTGGTTAGTCCGAGGTCGTCTACTGAATAAATGTAAAAACCCTCGGTTGGCATCTGGTCTAAGCCTCAATAATTCCTTGCGCATATTCATTTGCAGGCGTTTAGCGGCTCCGAGCGAAGGCCCGCCTCCATTCGTTAACCAAATAGGCATAACAAATTAATACTTTGTTAATTCGTGCGCTTGGCCAGCTTTCCGAAATCTGCTTCAACCTTGCAGGTTTTCCTGTCATGAGGTAGGAAACGGCGGTGAATTTTCACCATTGTCCCAGCGAGACCAATGCCATGGCCAAAAGAAAACCCAAAGTGATGCGCCCCAAGGCGCTGCCGCCCCGCGGCTTTCGCGATTACTTCGGCGAGGACGTGCGCGCACGTGCCGATATGCTTGGCAAAATTACCGACATTTACCATTCCTACGGCTTTGATCCGCTTGAAACCTCGGCGGTTGAAACCGTAGAGGCGCTCGGCAAGTATCTCCCCGATGTGGACCGCCCCAATGAGGGCGTTTTTGCATGGCAAGATGAAGATGAGGCCTGGATGGCCCTCAGGTATGACCTGACGGCACCATTGGCTCGAGTTTATGCCCAGTTTCGCAACGACTTGCCTTCACCCTACCGGCGCTATGCGGTTGGGCCGGTTTGGCGCAACGAAAAACCGGGGCCGGGCCGCTTCCGTCAGTTTTACCAGTGTGATGCGGATACAGTCGGCACCCCGACCATTGCTGCTGACGCCGAGATTTGCGCAATGTTGTCCGACACGCTTGAGGCCGTTGGAATTGATCGCGGCGATTACATCGTGCGCGTCAATAACCGCAAAGTGCTCAACGGCGTTATGGAAGTGGCCGGCGTGCTGGATCCATCCGACCC
>DFBP01000047.1:0-1658 GCA_002366685.1 Rhodobacterales bacterium UBA3077
GTCCATAATTTTATCGACCTGCTCCTGATCCTCGACCAAGGCGGCGGCAACATTGGCTTCGCCAACAAAATGCTGCAATTCTTCCAGTGTTGCACTGGCATAGGCAGGCATCGCATAGGCACGCAACATTGTGAGTGCCGCCATACCGGCATAAAGCCGGATGCGGTTATCCCCGAGAATCATTACGGCATCGCCGGGGTTGACCCCCACTGCCATAAACCCAGCCGCACATTGAATAACCTCTTCGGCATACTCCGCCCAGGTTACTTCCTGCCAAATGCCACGATCTTTTTCGCGCATCGCAATATCATTGCCATGTTCGAGCGCGTTGTGTTGCAGCAAGCGGGCGATTGTATCGTTATTATTCCCCATGAGAGCCTCCGATATAGGCTTCGATCACGCGTGGATCTTTAATAACATCTTGCGGATTGCCCGTGGCGATCATCTCGCCGTAATTAAGCGCCAGCACCTGATCGCAAATGCCGGTGATAACATCCATATGATGTTCAATCAGCAACACGCTGACGCCACGCTCGGCACGCGCATCAAGGATGAAGCGCGCCATATATTCTTTTTCTTCCTGATTCATGCCGGCCATAGGCTCGTCCAGAATTAGAAGATGCGGTTCGGCTACCAAGGCGCGGGCCAGCTCGACCCGTTTTTTCAGGCCGATGGGAATGCCATCAACCAGTTCATGCCGGATGCTTTCCAACTGAAGAAATTCAATGACTTCCTCAACAACTTCGCGGTTGGCGATTTCCTCCGGGCGGGCCAACCACCAGTAAAGCGCGGTTTGGAGTATGCCGGGCTTCATGTGGATGTGGCGGCCCAGCAGGATGTTGTCCAAAACGCTCATACCGTTGAACAGCGCCAGATTTTGGAAAGTGCGGGCAACACCCATGCCAGCCACCTTGTGTGGTGCCGTTCCGGTAATATCTTTGCCGTCCAGAAGGATGCGTCCTTCATTTGGGGGGTAAAATCCGGTAATTGCGTTGGTGAGGGTGGTTTTCCCGCTGCCATTCGGGCCAACAAGACCAAATATCTCACCTCGCTGGATTTTTATATCCACACCCGTTACGGCGACAAGGCCACCGAAACGCCGTTCGACGCCAATACATTCCAGTACCGGTTTTCCGGTGTCGCCAGACGGTATAGCCCCTGTCATTCGGCACCCCTTCTTTGCTCGTCAATGTCTAACATTTAACTGCTCTCCCTCAGTCGATCTTAAAATAGTCAGGCCGCCCGGTAGGCCACGGGTCGCCCCACAGTTGCTGCCCGCCGTCAATGTTCAGGACCTCGCCGGTTACGAACTTTCCGGACGGTGCCGCTAAGTATACCACACCTTCGGCAATATCCCACTCGTCGCCGGCGCGCCGCATAGGGTTGGATTCTTTGAATGTTGCAGCCCCTTCGGGCGGGTAATTGCCAAAACCCGTGCTTTCGCAACACCCGGGCGCAACACAGTTGACCCGAATGCCGTTAGGGGTCCACTCAACGGCAACAGATTTGGAAAGGTAAATTACACCAGCGCGCGCCGCACAGGTATGGGCAATGCCGGGCATGCCCCGCCAGATGTCTGCAACGATGTTGACAATATTTCCCTGCTGCCCGGTTTCGACCCATTTCTTTGCGACCGACTGCATCATCCACCATGTACC
>DFBP01000047.1:1723-3909 GCA_002366685.1 Rhodobacterales bacterium UBA3077
AACATCAAGCCGGCCAAATCTCTTGTGAACTTCATCCACGAATGCAGCAACCTGTTCGGGGTCACGGATTGTTAACGGCTGTGCCAGAACCTCACCACCAAACGAGCGCAGAAAAGCGGCGCCGCTCTCCAGCTTCTCGGGGTTGCGTCCACAAATTGCCAGAGTCGCACCGAGGCGGGCAAAAAGCGCGGCAATGGCGCGCCCAAGCCCGCCAGCGCCGCCGGTTACCACCACGACCTGATCCTTAAAAAGGTCAGGTGAATATACGGTAGACGTATCCCGCAGATCAGCTTCAGTGAACCCGAATTGTGGCTCTTCGGTATTGGTCATTTTTTCTCCCCTGCCAGTGAATTCACTGGCCCCCAAGAAAACCTAACATGCGTTAGAATATCTGGCAACATATTTTTAGTAGTCACGTATGCTGCTGATAAAACACGATATTAATGCTGTTTACTTGCGCGAAGCATGCGCAGCGGTTCGTAAATAATGCATTCCGTCCCATCGGCTTTAAGCACCCGATTCCGGCTGCGGACCAAACCTCGGCCCGGTTTCGAGGTCGGACGCGCCTCGATTATCTCGACTTCGACACAAATAGAGTCGCCCACATAGGTTGGCGCTTTGACGGTAAAATCGGCGTGCAAAAAGGCCATCCCCGTGCGTTCCATCGTGTAGGTCAACAACCCTTCGGCCATGGCGTAAACCATAACTCCGGGGATCACACGGCCATGGGCCCCTGCCCCTTCATCGCTATGCTCAAGATCGGTGAACAGGGACTCAGTCATCCATGTCAGATTACAAAACCCGACCAGATCGGCCTCTGTCACAGTGCGACTGCGGGTGATGAATTTGGCCCCGACCTCGATTTCCTCGAAGTAGAATCCGGTGGTTCTCAGCACGTCTTTCATAGCGGTTTCCTCAATAAGATTTTGGCAGCCCAAGCGCCTTTTCGGCGATAAACGACATTAACATATGCGGCGTTACCGGCACGATATGGAATAACAGCGCCTCGCGAACCAGCCGTTCGACATGGTATTCTTTGGCATAACCAAACCCGCCGAAGGTCATCTGGGCGGTTTGTGTAGCCTCAACCGCAGCCTCGGCAGCCAGCAATTTAGCCGCGTTGGCCTCAATGCCACAAGGCTCGCCCGCATCATAAAGCTCGGCGGCGTGCATCACCATCAAATTGGCAGCTTCCACGCGCGCCCAAGCTTTGGCGAGCGGGTGCTGTATGCCTTGATTCATGCCGATCGGGCGGCCAAAAACATGGCGTTCGTTTGCGTACTCTGCCGCCCGTTTGATGGCGTTGCGCGCAATGCCTACACATTCCGCAGCCACCAGAATGCGCTCGGGATTTAAGCCGTGCAATATCTGACGGAAGCCCTGCCCTTCTTCCCCGATCAAATCCTCAGCCGGAATTGGCAACCCGTCGATGAACATTTCATTGGAGTCTACAGCCTTGCGCCCCATCTTATCGATCTCGCGAACGTCGATATAATCGCGATTAAGGTCGGTGTAGAATAGGCTCAACCCCTCGGTTGGCTTTTTTACCTCTTCCAGCGGGGTAGTGCGGGCGAGTAGCAGGATCTTTTCGGCAACCTGCGCCGTTGAAATCCAGACCTTTTGGCCATGCACGATATATTTATCACCCTGCCGCACCGCGCGGGTTGTGAGCTTGGTGGTATCCAGCCCCGTTGTTGGCTCGGTCACAGCAAAGCAGGCTTTCTCACGGCCCTCGATCAGCGGCAGCAACATCCGTTTTTTCTGCTCGTCGGTGCCGTAAACAACAACCGGAGTCAGCCCGAAAATGTTTAGGTGAATGGCCGAGGCCCCGCTGGCACCGGCTCCGGATTCAGCGATGGCCTGCATCATGATTGCGGCCTCGGTGATGCCAAGACCTGCACCGCCAACCTCTTCGGGCATGGCAATACCAAGCCAGCCACCGTCAGCCATTGCCTTGTGCAGATCATGCGGAAAACCACCAACGCGGTCCTTTTCTAGCCAGTAATCATCATCAAAATCGGCACAGATGCGCAGGATCGTGTCGCGGATTTCCTGTTGATCCTCGGTATATCTGAAAGTCATGTCGTTTCCTCGTTTTGCTTGGGCAGGCCGACCACGCCGCTCGTAACCAGCGCCTCTATATCCTTTGCCGTTAGCCCCAGTTCCTGTAGAACCGCGAGGCTGTC
>DFBP01000047.1:3988-4677 GCA_002366685.1 Rhodobacterales bacterium UBA3077
TGGGCAATTTGGGGGTGGGCCAGAATATCCTCAACGCTTAAAACCTTGGCGGCAACGGCGTCGTTCTTTTCAAACTCTTCCTGCACGGCAGCAAAATCACGCTTGCCGATGAAGGTTTGCAGCGCGTCGAAAACCTCGCCCATATTGGCAGAGATTCCGGCCATGGTCGCAAAGCGCGGATCGTCGGCAAATTCATCTCCTGCGGCGGCGCGCAACAAGCGGCGCGCCGTTTCGGCGCTCCCTGCCGACACCGTGACCCAGATACCATCGCGGGTGCGAAACATCCCGCCCGGTGCGAAATCCATCGGTTGGCGCAGGCCGTTTCGGATGGGGGATAATTCGGTGCCGGTGGCGACCGGCACATGATAATCAATCAGGCGCATCAGCCCTTCAAACACTGCCAAATCTATAACTTGCCCGTTTACGGTGCCGTTCTGGCGGGCGTGTAGGGCTAGCATAATTCCGAATGCCCCCATCAACCCAGTCGTCGAATCCGCTGTCGGAAAACCGGGGTGCATGGGGGGGCCGTCAGGGTAGCCAGTTAGGTGGGCCAACCCGCTCATGGCTTCGGCGGCACGGCCAAACGCGGGCGTTTTCACCATCGGGCCATCTTGCCCATACCCTGAAATGCGCAGGATGATCAGCGCGGGGTTCCATTCGTGCAACACCTCGGGGCCGATACCCGCACG
>DFBP01000065.1:0-387 GCA_002366685.1 Rhodobacterales bacterium UBA3077
AATACAGAAAACCGCCCTGCCGCCATAAACCGGTGGCCTTCTGTGCTATCGCCCACAGAAATGCCATCAACATCCACAGGCACCACCTGTGTTTCTTCTTTGCTCAAAATACTCAAAACCGAATGCATAGGCCGCACCCAGCGCATCGGCCCTGTTCCCCAACGCATTGCCTTTGGCCACGGGAATTTCCGGATAGCCTCCGAGACCACTTCTGAAAGCACATCCTCGGCCTTGCGCCCGGCTTTCACAATCACGGCCACATAGATATCGCCCTTTTTGTCCGCCTTCACGACCAGATCATCGCGGGAAACACCCGCCCCGCGCAAAAACCCTTCGATTGCTTTTTCCGGTGCGCCAACCCGCGGGCCTTTGCGCTCTTCACGCAAG
>DFBP01000065.1:446-2561 GCA_002366685.1 Rhodobacterales bacterium UBA3077
CTTTCATAGGTGATACCAGCCTCGACCATGCCGTCCGTCACTAGCTTCTTCAAATCTTCACCTGCGCGTTTCTGCATCCGCGCGGGGATCTCTTCCGAGAAGATTTCGAGCAAATAATCCATGATCTATTCCTGATATTTGTCGTTAAGCTGGCGCCACATAAAGGCGCGGCCATCGGGGTAAACCGCAATAATGCGATCGAGCCCGTCCATGTCTTCGGCTTGTGCCATATAGGCAATAGCAGCACCGCTTGTCACATCCACTGTCAATTGTTCGGTTTGAAAGCAGTCGAACCAGTCTGGCGGTGTAACCGGCATTGGGGCATCGGCAAGTGCGACACCCTCAAATGCACTTGGGTCAACCGTGAAACAGCCGCGGAGTTTCAGGCCTGAGCTTTCTCCGTCTAGCCCCACATAATCGCTAACAGGCACGGTCCGCCCTTCAACCTCTATGCTCGTTAGCCCGTTTACCTCATCATAAAAGGCATAAAACTGGGCATACCAAAGGAAGCCACCGAATATCAGGGTAAAGAGCACCAGTCCGCCAGCGACAATTTTTCCGCTCATAGCGTGCCCGCCAGAAAGAACACCGGCAAAACGGGTGCCGGAATAGCTAAAATGCCTGGTGAAACGATCATCGCCGAAAGTCCTAAAATGCTCATGCCCCCGCCGCCTCTGTCAGAACAAACGCATCCGCACACATTTTGGTTAAGGCCCGAACGCGGCCGATATAGGCCTGCCGTTCGGTGACCGAGATCACGCCGCGCGCGTCAAGCAGGTTAAACAGGTGGCTGGCTTTGATCGCCTGATCATAAGCGGGATGCACCATTATTATCTTTTGCCCGGTCTTGGGGTCGTCGACGGGATGGTCAAGAATACGCGCGCATTCAGCCTCTGCATCATCAAAATGCTTGAGCAGCATATCGGTCTCGGCCACATCAAAATTCCAGCGCGAATATTCCTGCTCGGTCTGCTTGAAAATATCGCCATAAGTCAGCGGAATGGGGGCATCGGGGTTGTTAAAAGGCATGTCCATCACATGGTCCACACCCAGCACATACATCGCGAGCCGCTCCAATCCATAGGTAAGCTCACCCGAGACCGGTTTACAATCCATCCCCGCAACCTGCTGGAAATAGGTGAACTGCGAGACTTCCATCCCGTCACACCATACCTCCCAGCCTAGGCCCCATGCGCCCAGCGTCGGCGACTCCCAGTCATCCTCCACAAAGCGGATATCGTGCAATTCCATGTCGATCCCGATCGCTTCGAGCGAGCCCAGATATAGCGCCTGGAGGTTAGGCGGGCTTGGCTTGATGATCGTTTGAAACTGGTAGTAGTGTTGAAGCCGGTTCGGGTTCTCCCCGTAGCGTCCATCTGTTGGCCGGCGCGATGGCTGCACATAGGCCGCCGCCCAGGATTTAGACCCAAGCGAGCGCAGCGTGGTTGCCGGATGGAATGTCCCTGCACCGACCTCCATATCGTAAGGTTGCAATATGGCGCAGCCCTGATCCGCCCAATAGGCTTGCAGGCGCAGGATGATCTCTTGAAACGAGCTGGGTTTGGTCATGGCAGGGCCTCGGCGCAGAATGTTTGCCCCTCAATAGGGAATTGCTCGGGGGGGGTCAATCAGGCAACACGTATCATGGCCAATTTCGCCCTATAGCGCTGCTATCCGCAAAAACCTCCGCTACTTTTAAAACAATATCCGGGCCTCAGGGCAATACTTAAGGAAAAGCTCTCTTTCTATCCTACCCATATAATTGGGTTGATGAACCCCCCAGCTGTTTTCAAGAAAAGCGCCCTGTGAGGCAAATTTGGAGCAAGACCAGAAATCTCCGACCTTCCCTCCCATCAAATCCATATGAAAAGCGAAATACCCGTCTTCGCCGCCCGGCCAATTGTCGCCCGGAAATCTGCTCAGGCATTCAACCGAGAGCTTCCAATCCCGCAAGCTAAGCCCACCACAGCCCCCGTCAGCTATTATTCTGATCGGACGATTTCGGTTCCATTGTGCACCAATATAGTCGAAATCCAAAAAGTCGCTTATTGAATACCGCGAATTTGAACACTGGATAGAATCCGTTTGGAAAACCAGAATTTTGTTTCTGCCGAT
>DFBP01000065.1:2749-3675 GCA_002366685.1 Rhodobacterales bacterium UBA3077
GGTTCGGCTGGCGGTAAAGATTTAAGAAGCTCGTTTGCAGTATCAAAATCGGGGCCTGATCCTTGCTTATTCATCTTTTTATAGGTTTCCAAAACATGCTCAGCCTTCAAATCAGATCTGTGTATGCCCTGATTGCGCAATTGGGCCTTCAAACTCTGGGCTGTTGACCTTTCCTTAACCCAGTTGCCAACAATTTTTCTCCATCGATAGAGTTTCAGATAAAAATTGTTCTTCCACATGGGCATATTCCGAATTTGTTTCCATCTACGATATACCTACTTGGCCGACCCGTCACTCTCCATACAAATCGCCTGAACCATTTTGACAATATCCTCATCCCTCGTTCTATGATTGGTTATATTCACCCGTATCGCCCTTTTTCCGTTCAAAGTGGTGATCGAGGGTGCAGCCAAGCCGCTTTCGTGCAGGTCGATCACGATTTCTTCGTTTACTTGGTCGCCACCAATATGGCGAAATACAACCACGCTACTGGCCACCGGAGCCAGCCGCTCAAGCTTGGGCTGGGCATCTACCAACTCGGCCAAATACTTTGCCTGCGCACAATTTCGGCTGATAGCTTCGCCCAGAGCCTCGGTTCCGTGTTCGGCGAGTTGGGCCCAGATTTTCAAGGCCCGAAACCCGCGGGAAAGTTCAGGGCCGTAATCCACGGGCCACGGCCGCCCGGCGGCCAAGCCGCGCTCCGCGCTGGCCAGATAATCCGGCGCGCCTTCAAACGCCGCAATGTGGGCGGTTTCGTTCCGCACCAGCACAAACCCCGCGTCATAGTTCACGTGTAGCCATTTATGAAAATCAAAGGCAAGCGAGTCTGCCCGCTCTATTCCTTTTAGCCGGGGCCGCAACGCGCGGCTCAAAACGCCAGCAGCCCCGAATGCGCCGTCAACATGCAGCCAAAGCCCCTCGGCCTT
>DFBP01000278.1:0-1292 GCA_002366685.1 Rhodobacterales bacterium UBA3077
GGCGGGCGCGGCTCGTTATCGGTTTGACGCAGGAACGGGGAGCGTTTATCGGTAGCATGTCCAAACGTGGAGGAATGAAATGCCAACCATTACCTGTATCGAAGATCTGCGTGTGCTCGCCAAACGCCGGGTACCCAAAATGTTTTATGATTATGCGGATAGCGGGTCCTGGACAGAAGGCACCTATCGCGCCAACAGCACTGACTTTGACCGGATTCGGTTGCGCCAGAAAGTGGCGGTCAACATGGAGAACCGCAGTACCAAAGCGCAGATGATCGGACAGGATGTGGCCATGCCGGTCGCGCTAGCTCCCACCGGCTTAACCGGAATGCAATGCGCTGACGGAGAGATCAAAGCGGCGCGGGCGGCCGAGAAGTTTGGCGTACCATTTACCCTTTCAACCATGTCAATTTGTTCGATCGAAGATGTGGCTGAAAGCACCACGTCGCCGTTCTGGTTTCAGCTCTATGTGATGCGGGATAAAGATTTCCTTGGCCGGTTGATTGACCGCGCCAAAGCAGCCGGGTGCAGCGCATTGGTGCTGACGCTTGATTTACAAATCATTGGCCAGCGGCACAAAGATGTTCAAAACGGGCTATCTGCCCCGCCAAAACCCACGATCAACAATATCATCAATATGGCCACAAAAGTGCGGTGGGGTCTCGGGATGTTGGGCACAAAGCGGCACGGGTTCGGGAATATTGTCGGGCACGTAAAGGGCGTTTCAGATGTCGGCAATCTGGCTGAGTGGACCAACAAACAGTTCGATCCGCGCCTGAGCTGGGACGATGTTAAATGGATCAAGGACCGCTGGGGCGGCAAATTGATTATAAAAGGCATTCTTGACGCAGATGATGCGCGACTCGCGGTGAAATCCGGTGCGGACGCGATTGTGGTTTCCAATCATGGCGGACGGCAACTGGATGGTGCGCTTTCGGCCATAGAAATACTGCCGGAGATCGTGGATGCGGTTGGTGACCAGATCGAAGTCCATATGGATAGCGGTATTCAGAGCGGGCAAGATGTGCTGAAGGCGCTGGCTCTAGGGGCCAAAGGCACCTATATCGGCCGCGCATTTCTGTATGGGTTGGGGGCCATGGGCGAAGAGGGCGTGACCAAAGCCCTGGAAATCATCCACAAAGAGCTGGACCTGACCATGGCGTTTTGTGGTCACCGCGAAGCTTCTGGTTTAAGCCGCGATGATCTGATTCCGGCGGATAAAGTGATGAATCCATATCTACGCTGAGCCCTTTTTAGACCGCGGACCTGTGGCTTTGCCCGCCGTTTTACCG
>DFBP01000278.1:1337-8693 GCA_002366685.1 Rhodobacterales bacterium UBA3077
CCGTCAAACGAGCGAATCCAAAGGACCTCGTCACCGATCAGAATGGCCGCGCCGTCTACGCGTGAACGAATTGTCAGGTCAAGATAGGAATAAAGGCCTTCGTAATCGGTAAAATCAAGCCGATCGATTCCGATTTCGAAATCGGTGATCTTGTCACGCCGGCCATCCGCGATGAACTCGAAAATGTCAGCGCCCGTGCCACCGGTCAAAACATCGCGCCCGCGGCCGTCTATGAGCCGGTCGTTGCCCGCGCCACCGATCAGAATGTCGCTTTTACCCATGCCAAAAATGGTATCGTCTCCGCTACCGCCAGTGAGGGTTTCGGCGATGGGTCCACCAATTAGCGTGCTCCCCGGATCGAGCGTAAGCTGAAACTCGGTGAAACCGTGTTCGCTGGCAGAACCGACAAATACGAAAATATCAGCCCCGATAATTTCGATTTCTATATCGGAGATATTGGAGAGGGTTGTGGTGAACTCGTCAGCCACGACTCCCAGCAGGTTCAGGCGGCCGCGGTAATCCAGCTCAAATAAGGTTATGCCGCCGTCCGAGCCACCAGCCAGCACAAAATGACGATCCTCGACGATGAAAACCTCTACTGCTGAGATACGTTCAAAACGGGTTTCGGACTTATCGATCAACTCATCAACCAGTTTAAGTTTGCCACCGCGCGAGACCCGAAATACCAGAAGGGAATCGGTTTCGGCGGAGCCGACAAGCAAAAAGGCACGCGGGCCGATTTGTGCGGTTGCCATTGTGCTTGGAGCGTTGAACCCGACTGCGCCGGGTTCAAGCAGGAAGCGATTGATCATTCCGCCCGCCGCATTGACTTCAAAAACATTGATGCCTGCGTCAAAAGCAGACGCGACAAACAGGAATTTGTGTCCCTGCAATGTTGCAGAGATCATCGACGAAATATCGCCGAGCGCCGTAAAGGCTGTATCCGGGAAGAGCGTTTGGTTGGTGAGGGCTCCGCCTGCGGAAATGGTAAAGCGGTCGAGGCCGGAAGTTGTATTGGCCGAAAACAGGTAGCTGTTGCCGTCAACCACAACGACTTCACTCATTGTCAGATTGGCGGTGCCTGCTCCGCTCAAGGTTTCATTGGCAATAAAGGCACCGGCACCATCCAACTGGTAAACCGCCAGATTATTGTCATATCGGCCGGAAGGTATCACATAACTGGCACCTTCAAACGTGTAGGCATTTACATACCGCACATTGGCAGTGCCGGTATTGGCACCAAATAATACATCGTCCGCCGGCACGAGTGTGCCATCGTTCAGTATTTCGTAACTCGACATTCCGCCATCGGCTTCGCCCGCAGCGATCAGATATCGACGTGTCCCAACGCTAATTATATCAAGGCTGGACAGCCCCATAAGTTGCTCCACGGCTGTATCCAGCCGCGTGTCCAGCCACGCAAACCCCATTTGCATGAACCCACTCCACTTGTTCCCGAAACAAGCATTGCGGGGGGCGGGTTAATGATTTGGAAAATTAACTATACCGTTGATCAGGTATTAAACAGAAAATGCAATACATCTCCGTCCTTGACGGTATAGGCCTTGCCTTCGGCGCGCATCTTGCCCGCTTCTTTGGCACCTTGCTCACCGCCAAATTCGACAAAGTCAGGGTAGGCAATGGTTTCGGCACGAATAAAGCCACGCTCGAAATCGCCGTGGATCACACCCGCCGCCTGCGGGGCAAGCGTGCCTTTGTGGATGGTCCAGGCACGGGCTTCTTTCGGGCCGACGGTGAAATAGGTTTCAAGTTGCAAGAGCTCGTAGCCTGCTTTGATCAGACGGTCGAGTCCGGCCTCGTGCAAGCCCATTTCCTCAAGAAACATTGCGGCTTCTTCGTCATCAAGCTGGCTGATCTCTTCTTCAATGGCAGCAGAAATCACCACACTGGCCGCACCTTGCTCTAGGGCCATTTTGGCCACCGCTTCGGAGTGGGCATTGCCTGCGGCCGCGTTTTCTTCTTCGACATTGCACACATAGAGCACCGGTTTGGCGCTCAACAATTGCAACATGTTCCAAGATTTTTGCTCGTCTTCGGACACATCAACGGTGCGGGCGGGCTTGTCATTCTCAATCGCTTCTTTGGCGCGGGTCAGCAGATCATTTTGCTCCAGCGCGTCTTTATCGCCGCCTTTAATTTTGCGAACAAGGTTAGCAAGTCGTTTATCAATGCTTTCCAGATCGGCCAGCATCAGCTCGGTTTCGATCACTTCGGCATCACTCACCGGATCGACCCGACCGTCTACGTGGGTGATGTCGTCGTCCTCAAAGCACCGCAGCACGTGGATGATGGCGTCACACTCGCGGATATTGGCAAGGAACTGGTTGCCGAGCCCTTCGCCTTTGCTGGCCCCTTTGACCAGCCCGGCGATATCGACAAAAGCCATGCGGGTCGGGATGATTTTGGCGGAGCTGGCGATTTTGGCCAAAGTGTCCAAACGGGTATCCGGCACGCTCACCTCGCCAACATTCGGCTCGATCGTGCAAAATGGAAAATTGGCCGCCTGTGCGCTGGCGGTCCGTGTCAATGCGTTGAACAGAGTCGATTTGCCGACATTCGGCATCCCTACAATTCCGGTTTTAAAACCCATGATCTCGCCTTTTCTATTGCGCTCTGACACCCTCTAAAAGGACAAGGGGAAACCTGCAAGGGTTACCCCTGTTTTTTGGGCGGATTTGGCGTACGTTGCGTGAAAATGCACCAAAGCACGATGGTGATATAGGCCGAGCCAAGCAAAAAGAGCGATGTCCACGGAAAGTTCAGGACCGCAGCGCCAACGAAAATGAGCCCGACCAGCAGGTACTTAATGTGTTCTCGCGAAACCTGCATGGCCTTGAAGGACCACGTATGCACGCGGCTGATCAGGGTTAATGCGACGAGAATCATATATATACTTATCAGGATCGGCGGCAGGAAAGGGGCATCACTGATGGCGAAAGTAATGAACATCGGCATCATGATCAAAAGTGCACCGGCAGGGGCGGGGACGCCCACAAAGTAGCCGTGGCTCTCTTCTTCTTCATCGGATTTTGTGCTGACGTTAAAGCGGGCCAGCCGTAGCACGGCGGCCACGGTATAAACCAGCGCTGCGATCCAACCCAGGCCTTTGGCTTCTTGCAAGCCCCAGAAATACATAAGCAGCGGCGGGGCCACCCCGAAATTGATGAAATCTGCCAGCGTGTCCAGCTCGGCCCCGATTTTGCTTTCGCTTTTCAGCATGCGCGCCAATGCGCCATCAACCACGTCAAGCACAGCGGCCAATATGATCAGCTTTACGGCGCGCTCGTAATTTCCTTCTAACCCGAACCGGATGGCGGTGAGGCCGGCACAAATCGCAATGATTGTGACCAGATTTGGCAGCAGTTGGATAACCGGAAATTTGGGTGCGGGTTTCTCGACGGTCATGGATTAGTCCGCCCGGGCTTCGCGGCGGGGCTCCTCGGTGAAGAGTTCCGCCAGAACGGTTTCACCGGCAACCATGGTCTGGCCAAGGGCGACCAGCGGCTGCACCCCTTCGGGGAGGTAAACATCAAGCCTTGAACCAAAACGGATAAGGCCGAACCGTTCACCGGTTTTCAGGCTTTGGCCCGGGTCGGAGAAGCAGACAATGCGGCGGGCCACAAGCCCCGCGATCTGTACCACCGCGATCTGGCGACCGTCTTCCATTTCAATACAGAGCGAATTGCGCTCGTTATCTACGCTGGCTTTATCAAGCGAGGCGTTGAGAAATTTGCCGGGGCGGTAGGCGATGGCTTTGATCTCACCACCCACAGGGGCGCGGTTCACATGGCAATTGAACACATTCATAAACACGCTGATGCGGGTGAGGGCTTCAGGCCCCATACCGAGCTCAGCGGGGGGCACGGCGGGTTCGATCAAGGAAATAATGCCGTCCGCCGGGCTCACAACCAGCCCCTCGCGGGTTGGCGTATAGCGCTTTGGATCGCGGAAAAAGTAATAGACCCAGATGGTAATGCCAACCATGACCCATGCCAGAAAGCCAACGAAAGAGAATATTTGCGCCAACAGGAATAACGCGACCGTAATACCCGCCGCGATGGCCACAAAGCGACGCCCTTCTTTGTGCATCGGTTTGATGAATGTACCAAGCATGTTCATGGCGGTGCCTCCTGCGTTCACTTGGTTTCAAAGACACCCGAAGTCACGGATTGTCAAGACAGCGCGGCGTTCGGACTTGATCTTTGACGGGGCTTATCGCAAAACGGGGGCCAATCGGGAGACGAAACATGACACGCATCGCCAGCAAATTTTCCAGCCTGAAAGCCGAAGGTAAATCGGCTTTTGTTTCTTTTGTGATGGCGGGGGACCCTGATTATGACACTTGCCTTGAACTCATTCGGGGTATGCCGGCAGCAGGTGTGGATATCATTGAACTCGGCATGCCTTTTACCGACCCGATGGCGGATGGTCCTGCCATTCAGCTAGCGGGACAACGGGCGCTGGCATCCGGTATGACTATGAAGCGCACCCTGCAAATGGTGCAGGATTTCCGTGTGGGCGATGACCGCACGCCTATTGTATTGATGGGCTATTATAACCCGATCTATTCGATGGGCGTGGATACCTTTTTGGCGGCTGCGAAAGAAGCGGGGGTAGATGGGTTGATTGTGGTCGACCTGCCGCCGGAAGAGGATAGCGAATTGTGCATTCCGGCCATGGCGGCGGGGATTGATTTTATCCGGCTGACCACGCCCACAACAAATGACAAGCGCTTGCCCAAGGTGATGCAGAATACATCGGGCTTTATCTACTACGTGTCGATCAACGGGATAACAGGGTCAGCCGAGGCTGATGCGGATTTGATTGCGCCAGAGGTGGCACGGATCAAAGCGGCGAGCGATTTGCCAGTATGCGTGGGTTTCGGGATCAAGACGCCTGCAACCGCGCAGGCGATTGCGGGGATCTCGGACGGGGCCGTGGTTGGCTCGGCCATTGTGCAACGGATTGGAGACGGAGAAAGCGTGGGCGAGGTGCTTGGCTTTGTTTCCGAGCTGGCCGATGGGGCGCACGCCTAGCTGGAAGCCGGGCTGACGGGTGGTGGCATTTTGAAGGGGCTTCAAAATGGGCTGCGGCGCTGTGGCCTCGGCTACGCCTCGGTAGGGCTTTGCCCTCTTGGCTACGCCAATTCACCCAGAGTATTTTTGAAAAGAAGAAGTTAAAAAGGATGGAAACCCCCGTCCGCGTGAGCGGAAGGGGGGATTTTTTTCTAGCAACCAGACACAGCGCGGCCGGTAAGGACCTTTACCAGATTGGCGCGATAGTCTTCGCTGCCGTGCAGGTCGGAGATCATGCCATCGGACGGGACCGAGAGGCCGGAGAGCGCATCGGCGCTGAAATTGCCGTTCAGGGCTTCTTCACCAGCGCTCCAGCGGTGCACGCCTTCTTCCGAGGCTCCGGTGACAGCGACCCGAACGCCACCATCGGTTTTGGCAACGAATACGCCGGTAAGCGCGAAGCGCGAGGCGGATTGCTCGAATTTTTCGTAACAGGCAGCATCAGGCACCGGGATTTTAACGGCGGTGATGATTTCACCTTCCTCCAGCGTGGTGGTGAACATGCCGTCAAAGAAATCATCTGCCGCGATTTCCCGGCTGTTGGTGACAATCGTGGCCCCGAGGGCCAGCACGGCTGCCGGATAGTCAGATGAGGGGTCATTATTGGCCAGCGAACCGCCGATGGTGCCACGGTTGCGCACCGCAGGGTCGCCGATATTACCGGCCAGCGCTGCCACGGCTCCAATTGGGCATTCGGCAGCCACTTGCGCGTGGGTGGTTGCGCCGCCGATGGTGACAACACCACCGGATTCGGACACAACGACCATTTCGGCAATACCCTTGAGGCTAACCAGTTTCGCCGGGCTGGCAAGACCTTGCTTCATGGTTGGGATCAGGGTTTGACCCCCGCCCAGTGCCTGCGCATCCTCGCTCGCGAGAGCCGCGACCGCATCTGCCACGGTGGAGGGTTTTTCGAAATCAAAATCATACATCATTGTTCTCCTTATTTCGCAGCCTGAATGGCGGACCAAACACGATTGGGTGTTAGCGGCATATCAATATGGGTGACACCCAGACCGGCAAGCGCATCCACAACAGCATTGACCACCGCAGGTGGTGAGCCAATCGCCCCCGCTTCGCCGCAGCCCTTAACGCCAAGCGGGTTATGGGTGCAGGGCGTTTGGCAGCTTTGATCAACCGTGTAGTTGGGCAGATCGCTGGCGCGGGGCATGGCGTAATCCATATAGGAGCCATTCAGCATTTGCCCGTCACTGTCATAAACGGCGTGTTCAAGCAACGCTTGCCCGATCCCTTGGCCAATACCGCCATGGACTTGTCCTTCAACAATCATCGGGTTAATGACGTTGCCAAAATCATCTGCGGCGGTGAAGGCGCAAACCTCGACTTTACCAGTGTCAGGGTCGACTTCGACCTCGCACATGTAGGCACCTGCCGGATAGGTGAAGTTGGCCGGGTCGTAAAACGCGGTTTCCTCCAGGCCGGGCTCTAATTCTTCCAGCGGGTAGTTGTGTGGTATATAGGCACCAAGCGTAACCGCGCCCCACTCAAGAGATTTATCGGTACCGGCTACGGTAAACACACCGTCGGCCAGTTCGATATCGCCTTCACCGGCTTCCAGCATATGGGCCGCGATCTTCTTGGCTTTGGCAATCACCTTTTCGGTGGCTTTTACCATGGCTGACCCGCAAACCGCGAGCGAGCGGGAGCCGTAAGTGCCCATCCCGAACGGGATTTTTGAAGTGTCGCCATGAACGATATCGATGTTCTCTTCTGGTATCCCGATCATATCGGCAACCACTTGGGCAAACGAGGTTTCGTGCCCTTGCCCGTGACTATGGGCACCGACCATCACCGAAATATTACCGGTCGGGTTCACCCGAACGGTTGCGGCATCATAAAGGCCAACACGGGAGCCAAGCTGGCCAACAAGGTTGCTCGGCGCGATCCCGCAGGCTTCGATATAGCAGTTAAGGCCAAGGCCCCGCAGCTTACCGCGCGAGGCACTTTCGGCTTTGCGCGCGGCAAAACCGGCAACGTCGGCCAGTTCGAGCGCTTTATCGAGGGTCGCGTCATAGTCGCCAGTGTCATAAACCAGTGCCACCGGGGTGGTATATGGGAACTGGTCAGGCTGGATGAAATTTTTGCGACGAATTGAAACTGGATCAATACCCAGCTCGCGTGCGCATTTATCGATCACCCGCTCAATAGAGTAGGTTGCCTCTGGACGACCGGCACCGCGGTAGGCATCGACCGGTGCGGTGTTGGTAAACACGGTTTTGACGTTCACATAAACATTGGG
>DFBP01000203.1:0-2183 GCA_002366685.1 Rhodobacterales bacterium UBA3077
CGTTAAATCCAATATCCCAATTTAGTAAAGTAGATATTGAGGCAGCCTTTAGTGAGCCAGATGGGTACCGGACTATACCTAACTACGTGCGAAGATCTATCTATTTACCACTCGCTATTGGCGGCCTTGGCCGACGTCCGGCAAATATGTTGTCAGGCTATTCCACAAGTTCTGGCAATCAAGTTTTAACAAGTCTAAGCCCGCGTCTTCTCCTACATAGCGATGGCAGTTGGTCGGATAGTTCGGTTGTAGGTATAGAACCCGTCGCAGTTTTGTTTGAAAAAGATCAAACCGCGGTTGGCTTTACGCTGGTATCGCTGAATCGGCGCAGCCAACAAGGCCAAGTGCGTTCTTCGATGAACGAAACCTTGGTCCAAATTAAGTTTTTCAGACGCAACGGTAGCCTAATATCCGAGGTTATATTTGAGAATTTCGGCACCGTCCGACTTGCATTCGCACGTTGCGGAGGGGCTACTGATATTGCGGGTATTCAAATTACAAACTCCTCTCAGACTGGGCTGGCATTTGACGATTTTATTTTCGGCGTACCCGTCCGCGAAAGCGAACCAGTAACACCGCTTGAAAGCTCGGATTTGCTTACGTATCCTGATGAAGAAATTCAGCAAAACCCGCTTCAAGTTGATCTCTGTTCGTATTACACTTCCTGAGCGTCACTATATCTGCGGTCGCGTCGTTAGATAGGATTAAAAAATGCTCGAATTCCATACGCTCGATGTTTTTACATCCACCCCCTACACCGGCAACCCGCTGGCCGTTGTGCTTGGGGCTGACGGGCTAAGCGATAGCCAGATGCAAACCATCACCCGTGAGTTCAACCTCTCGGAAACTATATTTGTGCAAACGCCGGACGACCCTGCGCATACAGCGAAAGTCCGGATATTTTGCCCCGCCTGCGAGTTGCCCTTTGCGGGGCACCCAACTGTTGGCTGCGCGATTCTGTTGGCAGAACTGGCCAATGAAGGCGATTTCATGGCCGAAATCACGCTGGAAGAAGTGGCTGGCCTCGTGCCTGTGCAGGTCGAACGGCATGCGGGTGAAATCACAGCAGAGTTTGTGGCGCCCGTTATCCCCGTGGATGCGGGCGGAGTCTTGCCGACCCCTGCCACAGCCGCAGAAGCACTCGGAATAACAGCTGCCGATATCGGATTTGGGGCACACAAGCCTGGCCACTGGCAAGGCGGGCCGGATTTTCTTTTTATCCCCGTTGCCACGCGCGATGCCCTGCGAAACGCCAAGCCAAGCGGAAGCTGGCTTGACATGACGGCAGCGGCAAAAACCCGGTCTGTCTATGTCTACTGTGAAAGTGAGGGCGGTTATGAAAGCCGGATGTTTGCCCCAGAACACGGCATGCCGGAAGACCCGGCCACCGGTTCGGCCAGCGCGATATTAGCGGCTCAACTGCTGGCCTCCGGCGCATTGGTTGACGGCACCAACAGGATTGCGCTCTCGCAAGGCGAGGATATGGGACGACCAAGCCAAATTGCTTTAACGGTTGAAGTTGTGGGTCAGGTCATTACCCAAATCCGTATCAAAGGCGCGGCCACACGGTTTAATCACGGGCAGATTGCCAACCTCCCCTTGTAACCGGTGCCAAAGGCTATAGATTTTTACTATGTTTGATTCTCTCTTCAAGCGCCTGCGCGCAGACCCTGCCCCCGACCCGCTTGAGGCCAATGACGCCCGCCTTGCCCTCGCTGCCCTTCTGGTGCGGCTGGCGCGCGTGGATCATGACTATGCCGAAATCGAAAAAGCCCAGATCGACAGAATTGTCGCCAAGCGTTACGGGCTTTCAACAGAAGAAGCCGCAACCCTGCGACATGGCGCGGAAGAAGTTGAGTCAACCGTTGGGGACACCGTACACCTGACCCGCCTCATCAAGGAAGCCATCCCCTATATTGACCGGTTTGCACTGGTCGTTGATCTGTGGCGGCTGGTGTTTGCGGATGAAACCCGCGACCACCGCGAAAATGCGTTTTTGCGTCTGGTGGCCAAACTTGTGGGTGTCAATGATGTCGATAGCGCTATGGCGCGACAGGAAGCGGCTAAACCGAGCGCCTGACCAGCACGGAGCCTACCGAATATCCGGCCCCAAACGAGCAGATCAACCCGAGCTCACCATCTTCAAAGTCATCGGAATGCTGTGAAAAGGCAATGATAGACCC
>DFBP01000203.1:2225-6469 GCA_002366685.1 Rhodobacterales bacterium UBA3077
CCGAGCACCTTTTTACCGATAAAATCATTCATGGCTTTATTCGCTTGATGCAGCCACAGCCGTTTGAGTTCGTCAGCGCTGTGACCGGCCTCTTCCAGATGCCCGAGAATGTGTTTTGACACAATCGGCAGCACTTCTTTGAACACTTTCCGCCCGTTTTGCATAAACTGCATGTCACGGCGGTCTTTCATACCGTCAGGGCGGTTGCGGCGCAAAAACCCGTTGTTGTTGCGGATGTTGTTGGAAAACTGAGTGAGGCATTTGGTGGAAAGCACTTCGAAATGCGGGCCGGTTGCCGTTTCTTTACGCTCGATCAGCACAGCGGTGCAGACATCTCCGAAAATAAAATGGCAGTCGCGGTCGCGCCACTCCAGATGGCCCGATGTAATTTCGGGGCTCACGACCAGAATGGCCCGCGCCGAGCCAGAGCGGATCATATCACTTGCGGCCTGAATGCCGAAGGTCGCGGAGGAACAGGCCACGTTCATGTCAAACCCAAAGCCGTTGATGCCCAGCAGGTCTTGCACCTCAATCGCGATCGCCGGATAGGCACGCTCCATGTTGGAGGCAGCAACTATCACCGCATCTACATCAGCGGCGGTTTTCCCAGCCTGCGCAAGCGCTTTGTTGCACGCGTCCAGTGCCATTTCTGCCATGATACCCGGTTCTTCGTCAGAGCGCTGGCGAAAGGCAGGATACATGCGGTCAGGGTCCAGGATGCCGGCTTTTTCAAGCACATGCCTTTGTTCAATCCCGCTGGCGGCCACAATAAACTCGCTACTGGAATGATCGATCTTGGCCACATCGCCCGCGGCTATTTCATCTGCATGTTGGGCATTGAATTTATCTGCATAAGCATTGAACGCGATCACCAGTTCATCGTTGGTTATAATTTCGGACGGGGTAAAAACGCCGGTGCCTGAAATAACGGGCTGGTGCATGTGAAACTCCTGAAAATTTCGCATATTTGAACCCATTTTACCCCACAGGGCAAGCGGGGAAGCAAAATGCGGCCCTTTACCCCACGTAAAAGGCTTTTCCTTTCTGGCTACGGGCGGTAAAAGCCACGCAAACCCCCTTTGCGTCAGGATTCTAACCTATGACCTTTGAGCCGGAAATCACCACCGAACTTATCCGCAAGCACGGCCTCAATCAGGCCGAATTCCAGTTGATCCGCGAGTTAATCGACCGGGAGCCGACATGGACCGAGCTCGGCATTTTCAGCGCCATGTGGAACGAGCATTGTTCGTATAAATCCTCCAAGCTGTGGCTGAAAACCCTGCCAACCGAGGGCCCGCAGGTGATCTGCGGCCCCGGCGAAAACGCGGGCATTGTCGATATCGGCGACGGGCAGTGCGTGGTGTTCAAAATGGAAAGCCACAACCACCCGAGCTATATCGAGCCTTATCAGGGTGCTGCCACCGGCATTGGCGGCATTTTGCGGGATGTGTTCACCATGGGGGCGCGACCGATTGCGGCGATGGATGCGCTCAGCTTTGGGGAACCCAGCCACCCGAAAACCAAGCAGCTTGTGCATGGTGTGGTTGAAGGAATCGGAGGCTACGGCAATTGTTTTGGTGTGCCGAATGTGGGCGGCGAAACCCGCTTCCACAAAAGCTATAACGGCAACTGCCTTGTGAACGCTTTTGCAGCGGGCTTGGCGGATACCGACAAGATTTTCTACTCCGCCGCGTCTGGCATCGGGATGCCGATTGTCTACCTTGGGGCCAAAACCGGCCGCGATGGTGTTGGCGGCGCCACCATGGCCTCGGCCGAGTTTGATGATACTATTGAGGAAAAGCGCCCCACTGTGCAGGTTGGCGACCCGTTCACCGAAAAGCGCCTTATGGAAGCCACTATTGAGCTGATGCAAACCGGTGCGGTGATCTCGATTCAGGATATGGGCGCTGCTGGCCTCACCTGCTCGGCTGTCGAGATGGGCGACAAAGGCGAACTTGGCGTTATCCTCGACCTCGAAAAAGTGCCGTGCCGCGAAGAAGAAATGAGCGCCTACGAGATGATGCTCAGTGAGTCGCAAGAGCGGATGCTGATGGTGCTGCGCCCCGAAAAAGAGGCTGAAGCCCGTGCCGTTTTCGAGAAATGGGACCTTGATTTTGCCATCGTCGGCGAAACCATTGCCGAAGACCGTTTTCTGGTGCGCCACCACGGCGAGATTAAAGCCGACCTTCCACTCAAAGCGCTCTCCGGCGAAGCTCCTGAGTATGACCGCCCGTGGGTCAAAACCGTAGCGCGCGAAGCTTACACAGAAGTGCCGGAGATTTCACCCGCCGAAGCATTGCTGGCGTTAATCGGCTCGCCCAATCATGCTTCCAAAGCGTGGATTTGGGAGCAATATGACCATATGGTTCTGGCCGATACCGTCATCCGCCCCGGCTCCGATGCAGGCGTTGTGCGCGTGCACGGCACCCAAAAGGCACTGGCTTTTACTTCGGACGTAAACCCCCGTTTTTGCTTTGCCAACCCGATTGAAGGCGGCAAACAAGCCGTGGCAGAGGCCTACCGGAACCTGTGCGCAACGGGAGCCAAGCCACTCGCCACAACCGATAACCTCAACTTCGGCAACCCCGAAAAGCCCGAGATTATGGGGCAGCTTGTGGGCTGCATTCAAGGCATTGGCGAGGCTTGTCTGGCGCTGGATATGCCAATCGTTTCCGGCAACGTTTCGCTTTACAATGAAACCGACGGCACCGGCATTCACCCGACCCCGACCATCGGCGCGGTCGGGCTGCTCGACACCCTCGATCAAGTCATCCGAATGGAAGCCAAAACTGGCGAAAAGCTGGTACTGCTCGGCGACACCCTTGGCCATCTAGGGCAATCGGCCCTGCTGGCAGACGTGCTTAACCAAGAGATTGGAGATGCGCCGAAGGTGGACCTGAACGCCGAACGCAAAGCCGGCGAACTGGTGCGCAACCTGCATGGTGCGGGGCAGATATCAGCCGTGCATGATGTTTCGGATGGCGGTATCGCTTTGGCGGTTACCGAGATGTGCTTGGCAAGCAAGTGCGGCGCGGAGGTCACCAACCCGACAACCCTACCCGCGATTAGCTGGCTATTTGGCGAAGATCAGGCGCGGTATCTGCTTTCGGTCAGCGAAGACAACTTGCCCGGTGTTCTGGACGCTGCGGCATCTGCCGGTGTTCCGGCAGCCGAGATCGGCCATTTTGGTGGTGATTTTGTAGCGCTGGACGCCACATTTATTCCGCTCGAAGCCATAAAAGAGGCCTTTGAAACCGGCCTTCCGGCGCTCGTCGACTAACCTGCGCCAAACTCGCCCCTTGCATGGGCGCGTGGACCTGCTTAAATAACCTACCAAATTAGTAGGGAGTGGATCTACATGGCCATTGAAGCCGACAAAATCGAAGCGCTGATTCTTGAGGCCTTCCCGACCGCCAAAGTGCAAATCGACGACTTGGCCGGTGACGGAAACCATTATGCTGCGACCGTAGTCGCGGAGGAGTTCAAAGGGCTCAATCGCGTCAAACAGCATCAACTGGTTTATGGCGCGCTCAAAGGCAAGATGGACGGACCTTCCGGCGAGCTTCATGCGCTCGCACTGACCACAAAAGCACCGGAATAGTGACCACCGCGCTCATCATCGCAATCATTGCCGGCATAATACTCGTGGCCATTCTGATTGAATACTGGCTGAAGCGCGGCAAACCAAAAAGGCCTTTGGCCGTGCGAATGAAGCAAGGAATGCCGGAAACGAGCGAAACAAAAAAGCCGCTGGGTATGGAAGCAACAGACCTCGACATTGTAGAGCGCGCCCAAAAAACAAGCGAAATTGCGGAACGCAAAAGTAAACAAGTGAAATTCAGATAACACCGAACAAAAACGGAGACACGAAAATGACAAATGCAGCTGAAACCATCCAGTCAGATATCACCGACAATGAAGTCGTGCTTTACATGAAGGGCAATGCCCAAGCCCCACAATGCGGCTTTTCCAGCCGGATTGCGGGCGTGCTGAACTTCATGGGTGTGGAGTATAAAGATGTGAATGTGCTGGCGGATGAAGGTATTCGCCAAGGCATAAAAGATTTCTCTGACTGGCCAACCATTCCGCAGCTTTATGTAAAGGGCGAGTTTGTGGGCGGCTGCGATATCGTGACCGAAATGGTGCTCTCGGGTGAGTTAGATACGTTGCTGGAAGAAAACAACGTCACGTTTAACAAAGAAGCGGCTGACAAAGTGCGCGAAGCCAACACCTGATCAAACGAC
>DFBP01000203.1:6503-15821 GCA_002366685.1 Rhodobacterales bacterium UBA3077
CTTTTCTCAAAGCTCGCTGAAATATCTCCCGCATTCCCTGCGAACAGATCATCCTCTTCTTCCGGCTCGGCCCGGTTATTCAATTCAACGGTAAGCGCGGCAAGCTTGGCCTCACTTTCGCGCAAGTGCTGCTCCAGCGTTTTGAGCCTGGCCTCACTTGTTTGGCAGGTCATTTCCATCTCTTTGGTCCGGTCAGCCAGCATGAGCCCTGCCATCAAAAGCATTCTTGATTCCGGCACACGGCCAATTGCGCTTTCAAGGCGGGCCGCCTCCGTTGCCAGCATGGCAGCCGCTGTTTTCAGGCTTTCTTCTTCACCGGGGTCACAAGCCAGCGCAAAGTTCCGTCCACCGATTTCAAGCACGAGTTCAGGCATTTTCTTCAGCCTCCATAAGCGGTTTTAGATGTGCGAGCAGAGTGTCCAACTCAGCCAAATCGGCTTTCCGTTTTTCTTTCAATTCGGCCAGCTCGCCGCGCAGATCCAGTATTTCCTGCGCGTCAGATTTGTTTTGCCGGGCCAAGGCTTCAACCGCCGCTTCCAGCCGGCCTGCCAGTTTTTCCATCTCTTCCATACAAGTCTCCCTTGGCCGAATCGCCCCAACATGGGCGTTCATAGCATAATAGCGCTAAATCTCTGATTTACTGCCCCTTATTGATGATTCTTGCCCGCGGGCCGCTTGACGCAGCAAGTTTCGCTGCTAACAAGGCGCCACCCCAACGCTCAAACCGGAGAATCCCGTGGAAATAGCTGACCTCAAAGCCCGCCATCCTGATCACTTCGCCAAAGCCACCGCGCTTCGGATGCTTGCGGTTGACGCCGTTCAGGCCGCCAACTCTGGCCACCCGGGCATGCCTATGGGCATGGCTGATGTAGCCACAGTGCTATTTTCCAACCACCTGAAGTTTGACGCAGCGGACCCGCACTGGCCGGACCGTGACAGGTTTGTTCTGTCAGCCGGTCACGGCTCTATGCTGATCTACGGGCTGTTGCACTTGACCGGCTATAAGCAAATGACGATCGAGGAAATCAAAAACTTCCGCCAAAAAGGCGCGCGCACAGCGGGCCACCCGGAATACGGCCATGCCGAAGGTATTGAAACAACGACCGGACCGCTTGGGCAAGGTATCGCAACGGCTGTGGGTATGGCCATGGGCGAGGCCTCAATGCAAGCCCGTTACGGCAAAAAAATCGTAGATCACCATACCTATGTGATCGCGGGTGACGGCTGCCTGATGGAAGGCATTTCGCAAGAGGCTATCGCGTTGGCGGGCAAGCAGCGCCTCGGCAAGTTGATCGTGCTTTGGGATGATAACGGCATTACCATCGATGGCGCTGTGTCACTCTCCGACACCACCGACCAACTCACCCGCTTTGAAGCTTCTGGCTGGAGCGTTTTCTCTTGTGATGGCCATGATCCGGATGCGATTGACCGCGCCATTGCCCAAGCCAAGCAATCCCCCTTGCCCTCACTGATTGATTGCAAAACCCATATCGGCTTTGGCTCACCCTCCAAGCAGGATACCTCAGCCGCCCACGGTGCCCCAATGGGCGAAGACGAAATCAAGAAGATCCGTGAAATATTCGACTGGCCCCACCAAGCGTTCGACATTCCGGCAGAGATCGGTGCCGCCTGGCGCGAGGTTGGCGCGCGCGGCCAGACCGAGCTTTCGGCATGGGCTGAGCGCAAAGCCGCGCTCTCGGGGGCACGGCAAAAGGAGTTCGACCGGATTATCGCAGGCGAGGTACCCAAGCGCCTCTCTGCTGCCATCAAAGCTTTCAAAAAGCAGATTTCCGAACAAGCCCCAAGCATGGCGACCCGCAAATCTTCGGAGGCCGTTCTAAAAGTCATCAACAAAGTGATGCCCGAAACTATCGGCGGATCGGCGGATCTTACCGGCTCCAATAACACCCTCACCGAAGGCATGGGCTTTTTTGACGAGACCAACCGCAAGGGCCGCTATGTAAACTACGGCATTCGCGAGCACGGCATGGCCGCTGCCATGAACGGCCTCGCCCTCCATGGCGGCTGCGCCCCTTACGGTGGCACCTTTATGGTGTTCTCTGACTACATGCGCGGCGCGATGCGTCTGTCGGCCCTTATGGGCCTGCGGGTGCCCTATGTGCTCACGCATGACAGCATCGGCCTTGGCGAAGATGGCCCGACCCACCAGCCGGTCGAGCACCTCGCCATGATGCGCGCTACGCCCAACACCAACGTCTTCCGCCCGGCCGATACCGTTGAAACCGCTGAGGCGTGGGAGCTGGCAATGACCAGCAAAACCACCCCCTCAGCGCTGGCGCTTACCCGGCAAAACCTAGCCACTGTTCGCCTAGATCACAAAACCAAAAACCTGACAGCCCAAGGCGCCTATGTGCTGAAAGAGGCCGACGGCAAGCGCCGTGTGATCCTGTTGGCCACCGGCTCCGAAGTCGAGATTGCGCTAGCCGCCCGCGACATCCTGCAGGCCAAGGGCATTGGTACCCGCGTGGTTTCCATGCCGTGCTGGGAGCTGTTTGAAGCTCAACCTGAATCGTATCGCAAACGTGTGCTGCCAGCCGGGCCAGTTCGGGTTGGCGTAGAGGCAGGCGGTCGCCTTGGTTGGGATCGTTGGCTCTGTGGTGAGCGTGGCAAACATAATAAGGCGGCGTTTGTCGGCATGGAAAGCTTTGGCGCTTCCGCTCCGATCAGCGACCTTTACACAATGTTCGGCATTACGGCAGAAAATGTTGCCGCCCAAGCTGAAAATCTCCTTTAGTTCAACGCTAAACTATATGGCTTCACGCCTTGATCGGCGCGAAGAAATGGGTCAGACTGACCTCTATCGGCTCGAAGGGGGTGCGACATGAACACACGCTGGGCATTCGGCTTAGCCCTTTTAATTATAGGCATTTTTACGCTAGACCACTTCTATCTGGAATGGAACCTGCCTGTAATACTGGGAACCCAGCTTGTGCACGTCCTCGATTGGATGGCGATCTGGCGATAATCCCGCAGGCAAAACGGGAGAGAAATATGAGCTGGAAAACCCTGGATGATATGTCGCTGAGCGGCAAAACCGTAATGACGCGCGTGGATATCAACGTACCGCTGGAAAACGGAGTGGTGACCGATGACACACGCATCCAACGCGTTCTACCGACAATTCGAGACATACTGGCCGCGGGTGGCAAGCCGGTCCTGATGGCCCATTTTGGCCGCCCCGGTGGCAAACCGGCTGCCGAGTTCAGCCTTGGCCAACTGCGTAAAGCGGTGGAAACCGCGCTCGGCTCGCCGGTGGTTTTCTGTGAAGAAACCATAGGAGACAAAGCGGCCAGTGCCATCGCCGCCCTGCCCGAAGGCAGCACCCTGTTGCTGGAAAACACCCGCTTTCATGACGGCGAGACCAAAAACGATGCAGATTTCGCCGCCGCTCTGGCCGCTTTGGGAGATATCTATTGTAACGACGCGTTCTCGACCGCGCATCGTGCCCATGCGTCGACCGAGGGGATTGCCCGTCTGCTTCCGGCTTGTGCCGGTAGATTGATGCAAGATGAACTCAGCGCACTAGAAAATGCGCTGTCTAACCCCGAGCATCCTGTTGTTGCAGTCGTTGGCGGTGCCAAAGTTTCGACCAAACTTGATCTTTTGGGGAACCTGATTCCGAAGGTTGACCAGATCGTGATTGGCGGCGGCATGGCCAATACCTTCCTTGCAGCCCAAGGGATCGACGTGGGTAAATCACTTTGTGAGCATGACCTTGCCGACACAGCGCGCGAGATCATGGCGCGCGCAGAAGCAGCAAATTGTGAGTTGGTTCTGCCCGTTGACGTTGTGGTCGCTTGGGAATTTGCCGCCAATGCAAAAAATGAAACCGTTGCCAATAATGCCTGCCCCGCTGACGCAATGATCCTCGACGCAGGTCCTCAGTCAGTCGAAGAAGTCGGCAAGATTTTTGGCGCTGCAAAAACGCTGGTTTGGAACGGCCCGCTGGGGGCTTTTGAAATCGAGCCGTTTAATATGGCCACCGATGCCGCCGCCCTCAAAGCCGCGGAGCTAACTCGAAGCGGTTTCCTTCGCTCGGTTGCTGGCGGGGGTGATACAGTTGCCGCTCTGAACAATTCCGGCGCGGCCAAGGATTTTACCTATATTTCCACAGCGGGCGGGGCATTCCTTGAATGGCTCGAGGGCAAAACCTTACCGGGCGTTGCGGCTCTGGAAGGTTAAAAGCACCAAATCATCCCGAAAACTATCGGGATGATTCGCTTTTTTTCGAAAAAAGTGAATTCCCTGCAAATTGGGGATTCACAAAACGAATCACTTCTGTCATGATTCGTTTTATCCGGCGTTAGATCGGGATTTTTTGAGGCAGACTATGGGAAACATCAATAAAACACGCGGTTTCGTGGGGTACGTGACATCTGTCATCGTAGTGACCCTCGTTGCGTATTTTTCCTATTCAGCGGTTCAGGGGCCATATGGCCTCCTGAATCTATTCAAAATCGAGACCCGTGAAGCACAATTGGTCAAGCAACTTGATGCTATTACCCTTCAAAGGGTTGCGGCACAGAATCGTACCCACCGGCTATCTGACGAGTATCTTGACCTCGATCTTTTGGACGAACAGGCCCGCAAAGTGCTCGGTTTGATCCGCGGCGGCGAAATTATCATCCGCTAGTTGCCTTCAAAACGCATCAATCTTGTTTTGCATAGTCCTATGCAAAAAAGTCATAGGACAAGATGAAATCCTGCTGTATACTATGGTTTAACGCTAAACTACCCGCAGGAGCACCCTATGGCCGCAGCCCGTAAAGCCAAAAAATCCAATGTGGATAAAGATGAATTGCTAGCATTTTACAAAGAAATGCTACTGATCCGCCGCTTTGAAGAAAAAGCAGGGCAGCTTTATGGCATGGGACTGATCGGCGGTTTTTGCCACCTTTACATCGGGCAGGAAGCCATTGTGGTTGGTTTGGAAGCCAGCGCCAAAGAGGGCGACCAGCGGGTCACCTCTTACCGCGACCACGGCCATATGCTCGCTTGCGGAATGGATCCAAAAGGCGTGATGGCTGAACTCACCGGCCGTGAGGGTGGTTATTCGCGCGGTAAAGGTGGCTCCATGCACATGTTCTCGCGGGAGAAAAACTTTTATGGTGGGCACGGAATTGTGGGCGCACAGGTGCCCATCGGAGCGGGCCTTGCCTTTGCCAATTGGTACCGCGGGAATGACAATGTCAGCTTTGCCTATTTTGGTGACGGCGCCGCCAACCAAGGGCAAATATACGAAACATTCAACATGGCAAGCCTCTGGAAGCTGCCCTGTGTATTTGTAATTGAAAACAACAAATACGCCATGGGCACCAGCCTCCAGCGCGCCTCTTCCACACCTGACCTTTACACGCGCGGTGAGGCTTTCGGCATCCCCGGTGAATCGGTTGACGGAATGGATGTGCAAGCGGTGAAAGCAGCAGGGGAAAAAGCCGTGGCCCACTGCCGCGCTGGCAAGGGCCCCTACATTCTTGAAATGAATACCTATCGCTATCGCGGTCATTCTATGTCTGACCCCGCAAAATATCGCACCCGTGAAGAGGTGCAAAAAGTCCGCGAAGAGCGCGACCCGATCGACCATGTGCGCGACCTGTTGCTCACAGGGAAACACGCCGCCGAAGCCGATTTGAAGGCCATTGATAAAGACATCAAAAAGGTCGTGATCGAAGCGGCCGACTTTGCAACTCAAAGCCCCGAGCCTGCGCTCGATGAACTCTACACAGATATATTGGCAGAGGTGAACTAATGGCCCAGAATATTCTAATGCCCGCCCTTTCGCCAACCATGGAAGAAGGCAATCTGGCCAAATGGCTGGTCAAGGAAGGGGACACAGTCGAATCCGGCGATATCCTTTGCGAGATCGAAACAGACAAAGCCACAATGGAGTTTGAAGCCGTTGATGAAGGTGTCATCGGAAAAATTCTCGTTGGAGATGGAGCGGAAGGCGTAAAAGTAAACACGCCAATTGCTGTTCTTATCGAAGAAGGTGAAAGTGACGGGGCAACGCCGGCGGCGGCCCCTGCCCCGGCAGCCGCCGAGGCAGCACCTGCACCAGCCGCTGCCGCTCCAGTGGTCAGCGCCCCTGTCGAGCAAGACCTCCCTGAAGGCACAACTTTTAAATCACAAACCGTGCGCGAAGCGATACGTGATGCTATGTCCGAAGAAATGCGCCGCTCCGAAGATGTTTTTTTATTGGGGGAAGAGGTCGCGCAATACCAAGGGGCCTATAAGGTCTCGCAAGGGATGTTGGATGAATTCGGCGCCAAACGGGTGATTGATACACCCATCACCGAGCATGGCTTCACCGGAATCGCCGTTGGCGCTGCCTTTGCCGGGCTCAACCCGATTGTCGAGTTCATGACCTTCAACTTCGCCATGCAGGCGATTGACCAGATCATCAATTCCGCCGCCAAAACCCGCTATATGTCAGGCGGTCAAATGACCTGCCCGATCGTATTTCGTGGGGCCAATGGCGCCGCCTCCCGCGTGGGGGCGCAGCACAGCCACGACTATGCAACGTGGTATGCGCAGGTGCCCGGCCTCAAGGTTGTGATGCCCTATGCCGCGTCGGACTATAAAGGCCTGTTGAAATCGGCCATCCGAGACCCGAACCCGGTAATTTTTCTTGAAAATGAAATCCTCTATGGCCGCTCCTTTGATGTGCCGGAAATCGAGGATTACACGGTGCCTATCGGCAAAGCCCGCATTTGGCGGGAAGGCGATGATGTAACGATTGTCAGCTTCGGTATCGGTATGCAATACGCGCTTGAAGCGGCAGATAAACTCGCTGAGGAAGGCATCTCGGCCGAGGTCATCGACCTGCGCAGCCTGCGCCCGATGGACACCGAAACCGTGGTCAAGTCGGTGATGAAAACCAACCGGTGTGTGACCGTGGAAGAAGGCTTCCCCGTCGCCTCCATCGGCGGCCATATCTCGGCGACCATCATGCAGGAAGCGTTTGATTATCTGGATGCGCCAGTGATCAATTGCACCGGTAAAGATGTTCCGATGCCATATGCCGCCAACCTCGAAAAACTGGCGCTGGTGACCACTGATGAAGTGATTGCCGCTGTTAAATCAGTTACTTACCGATAGGAGCGCGAACATGCCAATTGACATCCTTATGCCTGCCCTCTCGCCCACAATGGAAGAAGGCACCCTCGCCAAATGGTTGGTCAAAGAAGGGGATACCGTTGAATCCGGCGATGTTCTCTGCGAAATCGAGACGGATAAAGCCACGATGGAATTTGAAGCCGTGGACGAAGGCACCATAGGCAAAATTCTGGTTGCCGATGGCTCCGAAGGCGTCAAAGTGAATGAACCGATCGCAGTGCTGCTGGAAGAAGGGGAAAGCGCAGATGATATCGGCGCAGCCCCTGCGCCCGCCGCCGCACCAGAAAAAGTGGCCGAGGCGGAGGCCCCCGCCTCAACGCCTCAGCCTACCCCCGCTATCGCCAGACCTGCAGGGGTATCTTCGGGAGAGCGCATTTTCGCTTCCCCGTTGGCTCGTAGAATTGCCGCGCAAAAAGGCCTCGATCTTAAATCTATTCAGGGCTCGGGTCCCAAAGGCCGAATTGTGAAAGCAGATGTTGAAGGCGCGACTGCACAGCCAGCACCTGCTGCGGCGGTTACCGCAAGCAGCGCACCTGCACCGCAAAGCGCCAGCGCCGAGCAAGTCATGGCTATGTACGCCGATCGAGAATTCGAAGAAATGCCGCTCGACGGCATGCGCAAAATCATTGCTGCCCGCCTTACCGAGGCCAAGCAAACCATTCCGCATTTCTACCTGCGCCGCGAAATCCAGCTCGACGCACTGTTGAAATTCCGCAGTGAAATCAACAAAGGTTTGGAAGCCAAAGGCATCAAACTTTCGGTGAATGACTTCATCATAAAAGCCTGCGCCAGCGCCCTGCAAGAGGTTCCCGATTGCAATGCCGTTTGGGCGGGTGATCGTATCCTGAAGCTCAAGCCTTCTGACGTTGCGGTGGCCGTAGCGATTGAAGGCGGCCTGTTCACTCCGGTCCTGCGTGACGCTGAATCCCGCACCCTCTCGAGCCTGTCGGTCGAGATGAAAGACCTCGCTGCCCGAGCCAAAGAGCGCAAGCTTGCGCCGCATGAATATCAAGGCGGCAGCTTTGCGATCTCTAACCTCGGAATGATGGGCATCACCAATTTTGATGCGGTTATCAACCCACCCCACGGCTCGATCCTTGCCGTTGGCGCGGGGCAAAAAATGCCTGTGGTCAATGCCGATGGTGAGCTCGATATTGCAACCGTTATGTCCGTTACCCTGTCGGTTGATCACCGGGTAATTGACGGCGCTTTAGGAGCCCAGTTCCTTGCCGCTGTCAAAAATAATCTGGAAAATCCGGTCACAATGCTGGCCTGATCTGCTTTCCTACAAAAAAAGCCCGCGAGGTCTAATTGGCCGTCACCCCTTATGGAGCGACGGCCTCTCTTCAACCATTCAGCAACTGATCCATTTGGTTGGAGGGCTGGTCACACCCAGCCTCACCCACAACCTTAGCCGGCACACCAGCCACCGTTTTGTTGGGTGGAATATCACGCAACACAACCGACCCGGCCGCCACGCGGCTACAATGTCCGATATGGATATTCCCGAGTACCTTTGCACCCGCTCCGAGCAACACACCGTTTCCAATCTTCGGGTGCCGGTCATCGTCATCTTTACCCGTTCCGCCCAACGTCACCGAATGCAGCATAGAAACATTGTCACCAACAACCGCAGTCTCCCCGATCACAATCGAGTGGGCATGGTCAATCATCAGCCCCTGCCCCACAACAGCTCCGGGGTGAATATCAATTCCAAAAACCTCGGAGCTCCGCATCTGGATAAAATAGGCCATATCCTTACGGCCTGTTTCCCATAACCAATGAGCTACCCGATAGGCTTGAACCGCTTGAAATCCCTTGAAATAAAGCAACGGTTGAATGCTCCGGTGGCACGCCGGATCGCGATCCAGCACCGCCACAATATCGGCGCGCGCGGCCTGCCCAAGCTCTGGCATGTCTTTATAGGCCTCTACGCACACTTCGTTGAGCACACTCTCCGTCATATCCCCCGAAGCCAACTTTTGGGCAATCCGGTAGGAGAGTGCGGATTCCAGCGTTTTATGATGCAGCACAGCGCCATAAACGACTCCGGCCATTGCCGGTTCCGCATCAATAATTTCCTGCCCTTCGGCTTTAATAGCCGCCCATACCGGGTCCAAAAGTCCGAGTTTTGCTTGGTATTGCGTCATAATCTCACTCCGTCGCCGATTTTTCCGACAT
>DFBP01000203.1:15890-19025 GCA_002366685.1 Rhodobacterales bacterium UBA3077
GACCAAACTTCCGTTGGCCGTTTGTCACGTATGGATGCCATTCAACAACAGGCTATGGCTCAAGCCACTCAAGCGCGTCGCGAACTTGAGTCACGCCAAATCAGGGCTGCCCTAAAGCGGATTAAGGGCGGTGAATTCGGATATTGCGAAGACTGCGGGGAAGAAATTCCCGAAGCCCGCCTCAATCTTTCACCGACCGCCGGTAGATGTGTTTCCTGCGCTTAAACGGCCCTTGGCACCCCAAGCTCCAGATAGTGAACAGCCAATCTAACGGTGCCGCCAGTAAAAGTCCCGCTGTCAGCGCTCAAAAGAAACGGCGTATCCGCATAATAGGTCACCGGTTGTCCGCTCACACCTTTGGCCCACGAATTCATCGCAAGACCAAGCCCGTAACCGTATCGGTTGTCTGAACCCGGCACACCTAGTTTCCAGGATGAAACACCCGTGCCAGTAATCGCCGAAACCACGCGTCCGGTCACACCAATAACCTGTGCGTTTTTTGGGATCATGTTGACGGTTGTTGAAGTTGCACCGGTCGAAATTACGTGATCAACCTCGGCAATGCGCCAGTGTGTTGCCGCTCCGCCACCGCTCACAACAACTGCATCTGATTGCCAAGCATTGCCGTCATAAACCACGGACTGTTCCGTGGATTCGTCCCACCCTCGCCAGCCTGTCTTGGGTACTAAAAATACCCATCCGCCATTTGCCTGGATGGCGATTTCGCCATCATGTCCGACCCAGTCTCCGGTGGCCGAGGTCCCCACGCCATAGGCAGAGCCATCGACAGCCATAGGTGGCGAGCTCACATCGCGCGCCACAAGCCGCATCTGGGCAATTGCGTCCATCCGCGCTATCGCTTCGTTTACGGTCACATGTTTTTGCGCCTGTGCCGCTTCCACCATCGGTAAGTTGAAATTATAAGTATCAGCCATTTATGGTTATCCTCGCATCGGGGCCCGCCCCATAGTTTGTTGAAATTTGTGCAACTTCCAGATCAAACGGCGCTACGGCCCCGTCACTGGTCTGATCGGCAGCGGTATAGGTCCAGTATGAACTGCCCAATATCTCCTCGCGCAAAATGCTTCCCGCCTTGACGACCCGCAGTCGATAGCTCTCGCTTTCTTCGCCAATAGGCACTTCGATCCCTTCCCAGCTATCTCCGTTGATCCGTGTTCTTCGAACCCAGCTAACCTCCAAATCTCCGGATCCCGATGCATTGAGATGCGCAGGCGCATATGGTCGCAATCCGACCCCCGCAAAGGTCTCCACCGAGTGCACATAACGTTGCGAATCGTAACTCAAACTTGCGGGTCCAATCCGGTAGTGCCGTGGCAATCCGCGTCGCGAAATTGGTACATCCAGTTGCACCTGCGCCCCATCGAGCAGTACAAAATCACTCCCCGCAGGCCAGACATCCGGCAAAACACCGTCTGTCCCCGCCTGCCCTCGAAGCAACCCCGTCAACCGGTATTCACTTGGCGCAATCAGCTCCGCGTCGCGAAACTGAAACACCTCCCAATCACCAGCCCCATTCCTCAACGCTGCCAGATTTGCTCCATTCAATACTTCAAGCTTTGTCCGGCTCTGCAATGCGCCGCCAGAAACCCGCACCCGAACCGAAGCCGCACTCCAACGTGCCGGAATGGCCCGCACCAGATCATCAAGCAGCACCCCCATAACCGATTTTCGCGATACCAATGCGTCAAGCAAATATCCGGAGTCAGATGGGGCTGACAATACCGCAGCGGTTCCCGGCCAAGGCGTTGCGGTCACAGCCACATGCGGCGCGTGTTCAATCTCGTCCCCGCGCAGCAAGGGCAAATCCATAAATTCCGCATAAACCGGGCCAGCCGAAACAGGTTGCGCCCGGTCAAACAGGCGGTCTTCAACCAAAACCGGCTTATAAACGCCCGGCTCCACACGGGTAGCAACCACTTTTCGCAATCCATATTCTTCTATTTTATCAATACGGTAGCGCGTTTCCAGCCCGCCGTCGTCGAGTGATACAACATCCCCGGCAGAATAACCCAACCGGCTTGGAGGCAAGGCGAATTCTACCCTGTCTCGCGCAATCCGCGCTTCCGCCAACCAGCGCGCTGCAACGGCCTTTGCCAACGCCGAAGACAGCGCCAGAGGCAGCTCGGAACTACTTATCCGCACCACTCTCTCGTCAGGGAAAGCCGCCTCTGCGGCACCGCTCTGGTAGTCGTTCATCGGGTCGACAAAGCCAATGCGAACCCGAGCCGAAGTTTCACTCTCAGGGTTGCGCGTCAAACTGATCGCAGCATCGTCAGCCTTTTCGATCGCAAAGTCATCTGCACCCACCCCAGCCTTCGCTCTGGCGTGCAGGGTCTTAAACACAACCTCGCCGCCAGCTTCAAAGCTCTCGAACCCAAAAGCAAGCATCAGCGGCTGTAGCCCCTGCCGTGCCGTCTCGTTTCGCTCCATCAACGCACCGGATACCGTGCCGTAAAGCGCCTCGGTATTAACAGCGTCAACATTGCTTCGAGCGCAAATTTCGCGCACAACGCCATCCAATGGCGCGCCTGTTATCCTGCCGGAAATCCAATGCCCACGCGCAAAATTCGCGCCGTCAGACCAAGTGCCTGCCCGGCTCGGAAAATCCGGCCAGGGTCGCGCATCCCAAGCCCACACATGGGCTCGTTTCATCTCAACCATCCGCCCCGCATATTCTTCAACCGATGGATTGTTGCCTTCATCGCTCCAATACTCGTAGGTCGCCCGCAAATATTGAGTTTGGATAAAATCATCGCGCGCACCCGTGCTGAAATACGGCATCTCGGACTCCGCCGATTTCGGGTCGAGGAAAACGTTCGGCTGGTTCGTTCCCTTGTCAATCGCAGGGCAGCCAATCTCGGTAAACCAAATTGGCTTACTACGTGGAATCCATCCGGTGTAATTGGCGGATCGCACCCCGCCAATCCGGTTGGCGTGCCCGCGTGTCCACCAGCTCAAAATATCTTTGTAGCGATACACCCAAGGCTCGCCATAAGCCCCATCCGTGATGGGGGTTCGCACCTGTAGAGCCCGCGCATCATCATTGGCATAATACCAGTCAAAGCCCTCACCGCCCGCAATATTGCCCTTCAAATACGCCAAATCATACAGAGA
>DFBP01000203.1:19083-20995 GCA_002366685.1 Rhodobacterales bacterium UBA3077
TAATTGTCGATCCCGATAAAATCGATCTCGTCATCCGACCACAGCGCATCCAGATGAAAAAGCACATCGCCAGAGCCATCAGCCGGGTGATACCCGAAATACTCCGACCAATCCGCCGCATAACCAATTTTTGCATCCGGCAATAGGCTCCGCACATCTGCGGCCAAGGCCACCAGCGCATCCACAACCGGAAAATCCTCCGCCCCCGAACGCAACGCGGTTAACCCGCGCAACTCCGACCCGATGCAAAAAGCTTCAACCCCTCCGGCCAGCGCGCATAAGTGCGCATAATGCAGCACAAATCGGCGGTAAGACCACTCAGCCGGCCCCGTGTAAGCGACACCTGTTCCAGCGAGTGAGAAATCGCCAACAGCCGCTGAACCAAAAAAGGCCGCAACTTCGGCATTCATCGCAGTTGTCTTGTCCGGCGTGCCTGCCAACCCCGGTGCCATCGAAGACGTGATACGCCCACGCCAAGGAAAAACCGGCTGTTTCGCACCACCATAAGGGTCGGGCAAGTCGTTCTCCTCCGGAATATCCATCAGGATAAAGGGGTAAAACATCACCTCTTTGCCTTGCGCCTTTATCGCCGCAATGGACTGAATCACGGATTCGTCACAGGGCGTTCCGCCAAAACTCGGACGATCCTCTGAATCTCGGCTAACCAATGGAACCGCCCCACGGGATGCCCCGCTCACCTCCCAAGCCATTGGTGCGCCTTCTACCGTGGCCTGCTCAACCTTCGGCGCAATCTCACATTCTCCACAGCGCAAATCATCGCCAAACCAACTCACCACCAGGGAGACAGATTCCACATTTGGTAAATCCCCCGCCATCTGTTCAAGCGAAAGCTCAAGGTCGGTGACTCCGGCATCATTGTTGGTGTTCGCGGCGCGGTTCTCCCCTTTGCCTTCCGGGTAATGCACCGGCTCTGTTGCCAGCGCATACTCTCCGGAGCCCGGAATCAGCGCCACACCCTGCACCAAATCNNCGGATAACCTCAAAATTAAACTGCGGTACACGGTTGCCAAACTGCGTGATGTCGAGATCCTCAAACACCACATAGGCCACGCCGCGATAGGCCGGGGCATCGCCCTCCACCGCCACAATCGCTGGGTCGGCCATCTGGCTTTCGCTACCAATATGCAGGCGCGAGTTGATCCCGCTCATATCCAGCCGCTTGCCATCCGCCCAAACCCGCCCGATCCGCGAAATCTCACCTTCGCAAAGCGCAATTGCCAAGCTCACAGAATAGCTAAATTCACGGGTTTTCGGCGCGCCCAAACCTTTGCCAGAGCCGCCCGTCGCTACATTCTCACGAAACCGGCTGGCCCAAATCACCTGCCCGCCAACACGCATCGCGCCATAGACCTGAGCCATTGGCCGCCCTTCTGCAGCCCCCTGAATACGCAGAGTGTCCACGCGCCCGTGCTCCACCGGCGCAGAGCCGCCAAGCAAGCCTTGGTCAATAATATTGCCAATCGTGCCGCCCACGGCCCGGCCAATTACCGCCGCCCCCAAACCTAAAACCGATCCGCCAATGGCGTTGCCAATCGCCCCGCCAGCCGCTGCCAATAATATCGTCGCCATTTATGCTCTCCCCTCAGGAATTCGAAATCTTCCGGCAATCCGCCGTGCCCATGCTGGCGTCAGCGGAGATTCCACCACCCCGCGCCCCGAATAGGCGTGTATAATCTGCTCTCCGCCCGACCGGTTGTCTGACAATATCGCCACATGTTTCACCACACCGCGACCAACCCGAAACAGCAGCACATCACCNNGGCTTTTCCGGCTCGGTGCCCAAATGCTCACGCCAGATCCCGCGCAAAAGGCCGAGACAATCCGCCCCGGCCCCTTTGCAGCTGGCCTGATGCTCATAAGGCGTGCCAATCCAGCCGCGCGCCAGCACCAC
>DFBP01000203.1:21006-22694 GCA_002366685.1 Rhodobacterales bacterium UBA3077
TCAGTGCCCATTCACAAGGCTCCCGCCATCGTTAACCTCGTTGGCGCGCGGAAAATCGGATGCCCAATCATCACCCGGAATTGTTGGAAATCCCCTAAAGTTCAAAAGGTTGGAAAATTTCTCAGCACAGGTCGCAGACCGCTTGTCACATCCCACAACCAACTCCGCCCGATCCCCAACCTCCACCGGAGCTCGCAACTCTTCCCAAAGCTCAATATCGCGGAATTTGTCCTCTGCTATATCGACCTTCACGATCGATATAACCCCCGCATTCGCCCCGCTTATCCAGCGCATATGACCGCTGGAAAACCAACCGGAATCCGCTGATACGACCGGATCAACCAGCAACCGCCGCTTGTTGCTCACGTCCAGAACGCTCACCGTTTCAACCCGCCCCGCGACCTCAAGATCAACCGTACAGCGGCTATCCCCCAATGTCGCATCACATCCCGGTACATAGGCACGGCCCAGCGGCTGGTTCAGGGATTCCGCCAAAGACCGCAGCTCAACTTCAAACGCAGATGACCCGCGCCGGATCTCTCCAAGCGTACCCCGAAAAACAAGCGTCCGAACTGAAACATCATCCCAGTTCACCAACCACTGCATGACCTCCGCCCGGTCAAACCGACCAGCCATGATATCGCTATCCTGCAAACCCACTGCGCTCAGTGCGCCCACGGCCTGCCCGTTATCCACGCTCAAGCCCGTGCTGCTCTCCAATGCCGAAGCATCCATCCCCGAGCCAGCCAGATAAACCTGTCCGCCAAAGTCCAGATCCCGGTCATGATCGGTGAATCCGAAGGTCTTGCCATCTTGGCGCACAAGCTGCCAACACCGGCAGATCGTTGTCGCACCGCCATCCAGTAATGCTTGAAAATCACTCGAAACCGCCATCAGACCCGCACCTCGACAACTGGGATTGAAGGTATCTCGCCCGCAGAAAATGCGCCCGAGCTGGCTTCAATCCGATCCGTGTCAAACCGCACCGGCACGTCAAATTCAAACCCGGCGGTCAAAATGGCATCCAGCCCCGGGGCTTCGAAAAAGTTCACCACGCCCGTTGCATAATCCATCGCAAAATGTTCACCCTCTTCCAATGTGTCCCCACCAAGCGCAACCGACACACGCCCCTCGACCGGTTTCGAAATCTGTCTTGAATACACAAAGTCACCCGAGCGGTAGTTCTTCAAAAGTGGAAACACCTGTTCAACGCCATCCCCGACACCAAACTCCTGATCCCGAGGGCCAAACTCGTCTGATGGCAAGCAAGATTTAAAGTCCGTCCAGTCTTTCCAGCGAAAGCCAAAAAGCTGTCCGCGTCGGGCTTCAAAAAATGCAAAAGCCTCCGAAAGATCATCAAGGGAGCGCATCCCCAGCCCCGCATCATACCGGCGGCGGCTCTGTGCCCAGGGTGAATTCCGCTCTTCAAACCCGTTGGAAAGGCTCACAATTTCGGTGCGCCGCTCCGGCCCACCCGCTGATCCAAACGACAATGCCGTCGGAAACCTGACTTCGTGAAAATTCATTTCACCCTCCCGAAAAAGTTAAAGATTGCGTTGGCCGCGCGCCAAAGCCCGCTGATATTGCGCTGCAATTTGGCTGCGCGAGCGCTGAAAACCGGCCACATCCGGTGTGGTAATATTCATGGTCACGTTCACCGAGCCACTGCCGCCACCGCGCACACCAAG
>DFBP01000203.1:22762-23858 GCA_002366685.1 Rhodobacterales bacterium UBA3077
GCTTGCACGCGCCCGCTTGAAAAAGCCGCTCCGTTTTCAAATGGAAGCACCCCCTGCATCAGGTTTTGCAATCCGCCGCCAATCAGATTTCCCAATTGGCCGGTCACAGGTTTCAACACCGCATCCAGCGCGGAATCCGCGATTGAGAGCGATAGACCGCGCAACACGTCCGTTAATCGCCCGCCATCAAAAACAAGGCTATCGAACGCGTTCCGCAGGCTTGTGCCCACAGAGCGGGTAAAACTTGTGGCTTGTGAGCCTGTGGCTGCCAATACCGTGTTCACCCCGGCAAGTTCCGTCTTAAATGCCGCCGCTACCGCCTGGGTTCCGGCAATGCTCCCCTCAAGGTCGCCAAGCGCGAGGTCGAGGTTCTCTAAATCCGATGTAATTTCGGCCATAACTACTCCTTAGTGTCAGGATATTTCGCCATTAATTCGCCAAGCCCCGAGCGCGACAGTGTTTTTGAGCCATCCAGTCCGGCCATTAGGGCCAGTTCCGCTGGCGTTAGCTGCCAGAACTGGTCCGGGGTCAGCCGTAGCTGCCCCAGACCCAGCCGCACCAACGCTGCCCAGTCAAACTTCTTCATCGGCCACCGTGAACGCCCGCTTCAGCAGCAGGGCTCCGGCCTTTGCCGCCGCCATCGGTCCGCCCTCAATCGAGCAGCCAAGCAGCGTTTCACGGTCAATTAGCAGCCCAGCTCCGCGCAGCCCCGCCAGCAGCAGCGCTATCAAATCGCCAGAGCTAAAAGCCCCGCTTTCAAACCGCTCCACCAGTGCCAGCAACGAGTCCGCCCCCAGCGCCTCTTCGAGCTCGGCCAGCGCCCCGAGCGTCAGGCGCATGTTCCGCGCCTCTCCGTCCAGCACCAGCGTCACGTCTCCGCGATAGGGGTTCATACGAGGTCCGATACAAAGTTCAGTTCGCCACCCGAGGCCAGCGTGATTTCATAGGTCGCCTCCCCGTCATAGCTGCCCGCATATTCGAGGTTGGTTATCTGAAACGGCCCCTCCAGCGTGCCCAATTCAGGGATAATCACTTGATAATCCGGGATCTCGGCGCTGAAAAAATACATCCGCGCCCGCTCGTCGGTGAAATCGTC
>DFBP01000203.1:23892-26643 GCA_002366685.1 Rhodobacterales bacterium UBA3077
CGCCAGCCACCAGCGCTCACCATATTGGTGATATCCACGGTTTCGGCATTGAACGAAATCCGTGATGCCCGCAGGCCGGCAAAGGTCGTAAATGTCCCCGAGCCGGTCATGTCAATTTTAATCAGAAGGTCTTTACCTTTTTGAGCCGCCATTTTTTAGCTTCCTTATATAGTGCCATCATCAAGAATTGCGCGAAACACCAGCGCAATCCGTCGCGTTTCCGGGGCCGCGCCCCGGCGCGCCCTCGATTTCAAAAACTTCAGGTTCACCAAGGCCCCGCGGCTCAGTGTCAGGTCCGCCCAATCAAGGCTGTCTACCACCAGTCCTGCCACCTCCTTGGCCGCGCTATAGCCCGCAAAATCCGAGTGGACATTGACCTCAAAATCCAGTGTGCAGCCGCTATGGCCGGCGCTGGAGCGGTCCTTCGCCACCTCGTCCCCGAGGGTGATATAGGTGCCGATGGGCGGCGTGCTGTCCCCCGCAGGTGGCGCGTCATAAATGCCCGCCACCAGCGCAACCAGCGCCCCGTTCCCCGAAAGGTTCGTAAAAACAGCCTCTTGCAGGGCCGCGCTCATCGCATAGCTCATAGCCTGCCCTCCTCGGCCCAAATCTCGAGGTAATGTCCAGCCTCGTCATATTCGCCCACAGCCAAAATATCGAAGGTCCGCAAACCTTCGCGAAAGCGCTGGTCCGGACGTGGCCGCGAGTCAGAGCCAAAAGGCGCCGCCCGCGTCAAAATCTTGTATTTCGCCACCGGCAGGGTCCGCGCCCCTACCAGCTTTTCCGATGCGCCACGCGCATCAAGGTTCGCCCAAAGCGCCCCCTTGGAAACCCAGCTCTCGGTAAAACCACCCATGCCATCGGGCACGCGGTCAAGCTCCTCGAGTACCAGCTTCCGGTTCAGCTTTGGCGTGTTCATGCCGCACCGCCAAGGCGCAACCGCCGGTAGGGTTCTATCAAGGCCATCACGCCAAAAGGCATTTGCCCGGCTTTGGCAACCATCTCGTCACGATGCTCATAATAGGTCGCCGCCAGCAGAAAAACCGCCTGCTTCAAAGCACTCGGAATATCTTCCCAAATCCCGTAACCCGCATCAAAGCTCACCTGTGCCGAGCCATATTCCGGTATCTCCGGTAATTCACCCTCCAGAGCCACCAGCCGTGGCCGCTGAATATCCGGCACCAGCCCGAAAAGTGTCGAGTTGATATAGGTAGGTGAGCCCTTGGCCTGATAGATGATCAGCTGCGTAATCGCGTTCACCGGCGAAACCGGCAGCGCTTGCCCGCCATCCTCGCGCCGCCAAATGTAAACCCGCCAGTCAAAGCTCCGCGCGATCAAAATCTTACCGGTGCGGGCTTCAATTGCCCCCATAGCAGCCCGCAAGCAGCTCTCCAGCAGCGCATTCTGCCCACCGTCATCAGCAAAGCCACTGCCCAGCCGCATATGCTCGCCAAACTCGGCCACCGGAAAATCCGCGCTGGTCAAAGTTGTTGTTTCAGTCAGATTCATGAAATTCTCCAGTCATTGAGGTCGAAACCCGCAAGATCACCGCCTGTTTCAGCACCCGCTTGGTGTCGGTGCCCACGGTGCAGGTCAGCAGGTAAACCTGCCCTTCCACACCGCCAATCAGCACCACCCGCGCACAGCACCCACCTACGGTTTGTTCAATAATTCTCAGGCAATTCGGGTCGTCATCTACCGGCTGAACTGTCCAGCCAAGGTCATCAACCACTTGTTCGTTTTTCAAAAGCCCCCCGTGTCGCCAATCAATGGTGAAGGCAAGCTCGGAGTTCGGGTCTTTCAGGATTGTGCCGCGCATTTGGGTCCAGTCGTTTTAATCGTTATTGAATCCCCCCGTGCCGCCCATACGGAGGGAGGAACAGCAAACCGGAAGCACGGGGGTCCGGCCTCCCCAAGGGGAGGCCTATTGCGGCTTAGGCTTGCGCCTTAAGACACCGCAAATTTCAGCAGCTTGATCGCTGCAAAATCACTCACGTCACCACCCACGCGCTTGGTGGCAAAGAAAAGAACATGTGGTTTCGCGCTAAACGGATCCCGCAAAATGCGCAGATCAGGGCGCTCGGCAACCGTATAACCCGCGCCAAAATCACCAAAGGCAATCGCCATGGCGTCAGCCGCAATATCCGGCATGTCTTCAGCAATAAGCACAGGGTAGCCCATGAGGCGCGCCGGCTCACCAGCCGCCAACCCGTCAGACCAAAGGAAGCGACCATCCACATCCTTCATCTTGCGCACCGCACCAGCGGTTTTGGAGTTCATCACAAACGAAGCATTGGCGCGATACTGCGCGTTCAGCGCATAAACCAGATCCACAATCGCATCGGCCTGATCCACGGCAGCAAAATCACCAGCGGCACCAGTGGCCACATAGCCAAGGTTGCCCCAGCTCCAGCTGCCATCCGCCACAGACGCGTGGGTCAAAAAGCCGGTTGGCTTGTCAACGCCGTCACCCGACACAAAAGAAAGGCTTTCAGCGCGGGAAAACTTATCCGCAATGCGGCCCGCCAGCCAGCCTTCCACATCAAAAGCACTATCGTCCAGCAAGCGTTGCGAGGCTTTTGGCAGCGCCGAAAGCTCGTGCAGCGGGATAGAGATACGGTCAATCAGCGGCGTGCCGGTTTCGGTGGATGCCGTAGTTTCATCAGCCCAGCCAGCGCCAATATCGGTGTGGTCCACCAGCACGTCATAAGCGGTGCTTTCCACTTGCACCACATTGGCAATCGCACGAAT
>DFBP01000203.1:26730-27417 GCA_002366685.1 Rhodobacterales bacterium UBA3077
CGAAGATAAGCCGAAAATGCCTTTTTGTGGGGCATGGTAAGGTCAGCCGCAGTTGAAAGCGCCGGGCGGGAAGAAGAGATAGATTTACGATCAAGCATGTTCAAACGATTTTCCTGTTCTTTAAGTTTAGTTTTAAGTTCCGTCTGGAACCCATTGAATTCAGACAAGAACCCTTGCAGTGCAGCCTTCACTTCCACAGCCGGGCCTTGCGCCTTGGTTTCGGTATTACCCATTGGTTTTCCTTTACAGCGTTTCGATTTTCCTTAAAAAACCTGCGTCGGAAAGCGCGTTCGAGCGCAAGTGAGAGGCAGCGTTTTCCGATACAAATCAAATCAAAACGATTTGGTTGGGCTGGCACTAAGCCAGCATGTCTCTGGCAGCACGAAACGTGTCCGCCAGATTTTGCGCCAACGCCTCTTCATCCGAAGAAGGCTGCACACGCGCCTCTTGGAGCATCGGGAAGGTCACCAAAGACACTTCCCAAAGCTCGATCTCATGTAGCAAACGGCCCTTGCTGGCCTTCTCGCTACGCTTGGTGCGGTACCCGATCGACAAACCGTCAATCGCCCCCGCTTCCAGCAAAACTTGCGCCTCACGGCCGGCCTGAACCTCGGTCAGCAAACGCCCGGTCACCCGCAAGCCTTTGGCATCTTCCACAATCTCGTCCCACACGCCAATCGGCTGGGT
>DFBP01000203.1:27476-27744 GCA_002366685.1 Rhodobacterales bacterium UBA3077
GCCGCTGATCACAGCGCCATCCACAGCCGTTTCTTCCAGCGCACAAAATTTGGTTTCGTAAGCAGGGCCTACGAATGGAGAAAATTTCATCTCATTCCCTTTCAATGATTTTCAGGTGTTAGCCGCCGCGAAAAAACGCCACCGCCACGTTGGCCACAAACAAGCTCGCCGCGCCGTAAACCGCCAGCCACATGCGTTTTTCCAGCCGTTCCAGCATGGTCTCAATGCCGTTCAGCCGCCGCTCCAGCGCTTTCCAGCGCTCGTCAGT
>DFBP01000144.1:0-3608 GCA_002366685.1 Rhodobacterales bacterium UBA3077
CGAGCCGTCTTTGGGCGGCAGGTCCCGCACGTGGCCGAAGGAAGCCAGCACCGTAAAACCGGGCCCGAGATATTTTTCGATTGTTTTTGCCTTGGCAGGGGATTCGACGACAACAACAGCCATGAAGGATTCTCCAGAAATTCGATATCCAATTGGGCGCGGAACATGGGTCGGAACACCGGTGGTTGTCAATGGGCAATGCGAAGGGCGCCGGATTTCAGGTATAAATACAAGGTTTTTGAAGCAGAAAGCACCCCAATACTCAATGTACATTTACATTATGTAAAAAAAATTCCAATATTCGTGCAATTATATTGTGATTATGCAATATATAGTGAACCATCTGAAATTCTACACTTTCCGGGAGGGAAAATTATGGCTGAAATCGTAGTAATCGGGGCCGGTATTGGCGGGTTACCCGCTGCTTATGACATAAAAAAAGAATGTCGGTCTGAGGACAACGTCACCGTTATCTCGAATATACCGTATTTCCAGTTTACCCCTTCGAATCCTTGGGCCGCTGTTGGCTGGCGCAAGAAAGAGGATATTACGATTGATCTTGCCCCGATTTTGAAGAAACAGGGCATTAACTTCATCGCCGACCCGGTGGTCAAGTTTGACCCGGAAAACAGCGTTATCACCCTGCAAAGCGGTAAAGAAGTAAGCTATGACTATGTGGTCATCGCAACCGGCCCCGAGCTGGCCTTTGACGAGATCGAAGGCCTCGGCCCGCATGGCGGCTTTACCCAATCCGTATGTGATGTGAACCACGCGATCACCGCAAGCGGTGACTGGGAAGAGTTCTGCAAGAACCCCGGCCCGATTGTCGTTGGCGCGGTTCAGGGGGCCTCCTGCTATGGCCCGGCTTATGAATTCGCCATGATCATGGATACCGACCTGCGCAAGCGCAAAATCCGCGACAAGGTTAAAATGACCTTTGTGACGGCAGAGCCCTATGTGGGCCATCTCGGCCTTGGCGGCGTGGGGGATACCAAAGGTATGATGGAAAGCGAAATGCGCCACCGGCATATCAACTGGATCACCAACGCCAAAACCGACAAGGTCGAAGACGGCAAGATGTTTGTCTCCGAACTCGCTACGGGGGGGGATGTGGTTGCCAGCCACGAGCTTGATTTCAACTTCTCGATGATGCTGCCGGCTTTCCGGGGCATTCCCGCATTCATGGGCATCGATGGTTTGGTGAACCCGCGCGGGTTCATCACGGTAAATGAGCACCAGCACAACGTGAAATATCCGAATGTATATGCGGTTGGCGTGTGTATCGCGATTGCGCCGCTGGAAGCCACGGCTGTGCCTGTGGGCGTGCCAAAAACCGGCTTCATGATCGAATCGATGGTGGCTGCGGCTGCGGGCAACATTGGCCAAGTTGTGCGCGGACAAGCCCCGACCCACGAGCCAACCTGGAACGCTTTCTGTCTGGCTGATTTTGGGGACAAAGGCCTGGCTTTCCTGGCCCAACCTCAAAACCCGCCGCGCAACAAAAACTGGTCATCCGAGGGTAAATGGGTGCACTGGGCGAAGATCGGTTTCGAGAAGTACTTCATGCGGAAAATCCGCAAAGGCCAGTCCGAACCTTTCTTCGAAAAAACAGTTATGAAAACCATCAGCATGACGCGGCTGCGCGACTAATCGGTTTTCAAATTGAATTGGAACAGCCCGTGCTTTGCGCGGGCTGTTTTCTTTTGCCCAACCAGAATAGCTCTTGTGGTATCGCTTCGCGCACAAGTCTATAGTGATGACCGGAGGGCGATATGGAACAACAGGTCGTTTTACTGCGTGGTATTAATGTGGGCGGGCATCGCAAGCTGCCGATGAAAGAGCTTTGCTCTATTCTTGAGGGCTTGGGGGCCGTGAAGGTTCGCACCTACATACAAAGTGGCAATGTGGTTGCCGAGGGGGAGCTGCAAAGCGCTGAAATTGCGGAGATGATCGAGAACACCAAGGGCTTCCTGCCGCAAGTGATGGTGTTTCACGCTGCGGATTTCCTAAACATTGCAAAACAGGTCCCGTTTGATGAGCCGGATGGCAAGCTGGCACATATTTGGTTTCCCACCGGTTCGTTCACCTTTAATCAGGAAAAGGCCGATAGCCTGCTTGCCGAAGGGGAAACCCTATCCGTTGCTGAAAAGGCGATCTACCTTCACGCGCCGGATGGAATTGGCCGCTCGAAGCTGGCGGCCAATATTGAAAAGCTCGCCGGTGTGCCCTGCACGGCGCGCAATTTGAACACGGTCAACCAACTGTTGGAGATGCTGGAAAACCCCGCTTGACACACCCCGCCCCGGCGCGTTTATCATCACCAAAAAAGGTCCAGATGCCCCAAGACCCCCTCTTTCAATACCGAGATCTGATCAGCCGCGGCGCGTTGCGTGACGACGCAGCCCAGCGCCTTGCGGTCGAGAAACTACAATTGCTGCACCGGCGGCTGGAGGGATATAACCCCGCCAAGCCCAGCCGCTTTGGCCTCGGGGTTTTTGGCTGGGGGCGCGAGAATATCGAGCAGGTCGATATTCAGGGGCTCTACCTTTATGGCGGTGTCGGGCGCGGTAAATCTATGCTGATGGACCTGTTTTTTGACAGCGCACCGGTGGCCAAAAAACGCCGTGTTCATTTTCATGAATTCATGCAGGAGGTGCACGGGGGCATCGCCTCGGCCCGCAAATCTTACCAGAAAGACCCGATAGAGCCGGTGGCCGCCGCCATTGCTGAAAAAGCCACCCTGCTTTGTTTTGACGAATTGCAGATCGGCGACATTACAGACGCGATGATCGTCGGGCGCTTGTTTGACAAGCTGTTTTCGCGCGGCGTGGTGATTGTCGCCACCTCCAACCGCCACCCCGATGATCTTTATAAAGACGGGCTGAACCGGCAGCTTTTTGTGCCGTTCATCGAGCGGATCAAGGAACGGCTGGAGGTGTTTCATCTGGTCAGTGATACCGACTACCGGCAAAACCGCCTGCCCGGTGGCAAGGTTTACTTTAGCCCGCTAAACGCCCGCGCGCGCCATGATATGGATGCGGCGTGGGAGGTCTTTGCGGTCTGCAAGGGTGAGCCGCTGACGCTTGCCGTGCAAGGCAGAAACGTGACGCTGCCATTGCATTGTGACGGCGTGGCGCGGGCAAGTTTTGCGGACCTGTGCGAGGCCGCCTTTGGCCCTGCGGACTACCTTGCCATCGCCGAAGCGGTGGCGGTTTTGCTGGTGGATGACATCCCGAGGCTCAGCCGGGAACAGGCCGGACCGGCAAAACGGTTTGTGACCTTGGTGGATGCACTCTATGAGGCGCATGTCAGATTGATCTGCTCTGCCGAAGCCGAGCCAGAGCAGTTATTCGAGCAAGGCGAAGGGGCGTTTGAATTTGAACGCACGGCGTCAAGGCTGGTGGAAATGGGAAGTGCCGGGTGGGCGGCTACATAAGGCCTGCTGGAAACCCAAGCGAGACCTTTAGTTGGCGTTAATATAGCGCCTCGATCAAAGGTCGGGTTTGAGTATTTGTACAAAGAAGAAGCTGGCACAAAAAAGGGAGGCGGCGCCTGTTGGCTTCACCTTTTTGCTGGGTTGACTATCCTTTCCGACATTCGGGAAAATG
>DFBP01000144.1:3679-4081 GCA_002366685.1 Rhodobacterales bacterium UBA3077
AACAATCCCCGGGCCACTTCCTTTTTGAGTGAAGCGCTAGGAGCGTTATGGCCTCTGCTGGAGGCAGGTCTGCGTTGCCCGACGCGAATTTCCCGAAGCCTTGCGGCTTTTGTCCGGCGAGGGTCAATTTAGGCAAATTTTATGAAAATTGGGTAAGTAGAGCGCGCGCTGTTTGGTTGATACAGGCAACAGACGCAAAGGGTTTGCGCGGCGCGTGTGGGTCGTTTCAGCCAGCGCGAGGCTGGACGCGCCGCCACCGGTTGGCTAAAATTCCACGCCAATTTGTGCTTTAATCCCCGAGCGAAACGGGTGCTTGAGCAGTTCCATCTCGCTGGCTAGGTCGGCAATTTCCAGCAGTTCTTGCTTGGCATTCCGGCCTGTTAGGACCACATGGGTCATCTC
>DFBP01000132.1:0-2694 GCA_002366685.1 Rhodobacterales bacterium UBA3077
AGAGGGTGAGGCTGTTTGGCGCGATTATTTACTGCGCTGGACCCGGCTCAACCATATCCGGACGCTTAGCTGCATCGCTGCTTTGGTGCTGCTTATTGTCAGCCTATCAGCATAGCATTTTGGCAGAAGCGCAAGCTGGCGGAGCGTTCGCCGAAACCGGCAAGGGAACTGTTAAATTATTGTCACACCATTGGGATGGGTGAGGGGGTGCTTGCTAGTTTCGGATCAAAAAACGTTGCATATTGATACATGGCGCAATATCATGTGTGCGGTAGAGTGAATACTTTGAACTACTTATTTTGTATTTCTTCTAAATTTATATAATTATATAAAAAAGGAGATAATTTATGAGTAGAGACAAAATACAGAAAATGGCGATTGACCGGAAGATTCCTTTTTTGGTTCATTTTACAAGAATTTCAAATGTGCCCTCGATAATGCAACACGGCATCATGCCTATGGCCACCGCGAGGCGCCTGGGAATTAATCCAGCAATTAACGATGACGAAAGGCTTGATGGACGGCTAAACGGTACGTCGGTATCGATAGCATTTCCAAATGGGCAAATGTTTTACCGGCTCCGAAAAGAAAACCGCGATATCGATTGGGTCATCTTAGCAATCGCACCAAGCATTCTTTGGTCAAAGGAAGTACTCTTTTGCCCGCACAACGCAGCCGACAATCGGGTTAGTCGCATCGCTTCTCAAGACCTGTCGCTCCCCAAGTCATTTGCACAGATGTTCGCAGAAATCGATGGTCACGAAACGAGATCCGAACAAGGGCTGAAGGAATGTGATCCTACGGATGTGCAGGCAGAAGTTATGGTAATGGAAACTATTGAGCCCGAGTTTGTTCTTGGCGCGTTAGTCAATACAACCGAAGTGAAGGCACAATGCGAGCCCCACTTAGGCCGTAGGAAAATCATCGTTCACCGCGGCCGAAAAGGATTGTTTGCCAATCGCACATATTACCGTAAATTCGGTGGAGGTTAATGGCAAAGCGACCAATCTTTGTACCAATGCTAGACAGCAAACATTTCGTCCTCGAACGTTATGTGGATTTTCAGTGGCATCCCGGTTTTGCCAAATCGCAAAAGCAAAAGAGTATTCGGGCCTTGCACGAGATGGCGCTGACGGAATATCAGGTTGCCAACCCCCTGGAGGTGTCCTCAAAATCGGAAGATCTATTGGGCGTTGCCTTGTCTTCGTTCAACCTGACTTTCACCACCCAAAAGGGGAGGAAGTTAACAGTCGAGGCAGCATTTCAGGGGAGCAAAGTCTTTGAGCTCGGTGGACCATACACCGACATTTTGGGATCTCTACCAATAGACGCGAAGCGAGACTCAAGGCTCAATGCATCAGGGCGACTTACCGCCTTCCGGTTCTTTGGTACGGATTGGGGGTTGGAGCCCAAAACAGCGTTCTATGATTGGCTCTACATAAATGCCTTGATGAAAAACGATGATTTGGCGAAGCAAGTAATAGACTATGACGGGTTTTCGGATATTGAGTTTAATCCCGAGCGATCGATAAACTGTCAGGCCCGGTCGGTTGCTCTCTATTGCGCCTTGTATCATAACGATAAACTAGATTTCGCTTTAGAAAGCAGAGATAACTTTCTTACACTTTACGCGGGGAGGGTTTCTGACCCACACCATCCTGAAGAAGTCCGATACCTGATTTAGTTCTATCATGATCAAACTCACATTTTTGTCTTCGTCGTTTGCTATCGCTTTCTCGCAGTCATCGTCCTCATTATTGAGTCTGCTTGTTTGGCTTCAAACGCCAGCGCTCACCTTCGTTCGCTTGGCTTTCGGCCTAACCGGCCGGCGCGCATTCGCGCTTGCGGCTCGCTAGACGCTCGCCGTGCTCCGCCACTTCACTTGAACAGCAGCGCCAAGTTTCTTGGTGCCAGATAGTTGGCTTGGTCTGGATCGAACCCGTTAAGGTTCGCAAGGCCAAAGGCCGCCTGAGCTTATGCGAGGAAAGCCAAGCAGCGCGGACGCGCTGCGCCCAGCGTTTGAGGGCGCCAACAAATACCCATTCCCCAACGCCCTATCGATGGGCTGCTTAAGGCCGATATTTTCCTACTTGGGGAAAATCTGTCTTAAGCTGCTGGATGAGCAACCAGAGCAAATCCGTCGCCCAAGCCGCAACACCTTCCTCCATCCGATCCGGCACCCAAACCGGCACCACAACGGCCATCACCCTCACGCCCAATGCGTTGAAGTGGACGGCTGAACGTCAGGCCGCGTTTTTGCGGGCGCTGGCCTCGTCCCATTGTGTGACGCAGGCCGCGCGCGCAGTCGGGATGACTCGCCAATCCGTCTATGCTTTGCGCGCCCGGCTAAGGCATGAACCCTTCGATCTGGCATGGCAGGCGGCGTTGCATTGCCGTTTTGACGCGCTGGCCGAGGCAGCGATGGAGCGCGCGCTGAACGGGGTGGAGGTGCCGCATTTCTATCAAGGCGAATTGATCCACACCTCGCGCCGTTATGACGAGCGATTGACCGTGGCCTTGCTGGCGATGCGGGATCGTTATGCTCCGCAGCATCCGCCATCCTCTTACCACAATCAATCCGCCTATAGCGCCGAAGGGTTTGGCGCCTTGGTCCACCGGGTTGAGCAAGGGCCAGAGACATGGTCACAAGAACGCCAATTGCAGCGCGAAGCCTATGACGAGGATGAATATGAG
>DFBP01000132.1:2737-3050 GCA_002366685.1 Rhodobacterales bacterium UBA3077
GGTGACGGGGAAGGTGACGGGGAATTTGTCGCGTGAAACTCTCGTCGCCAAGTTGGAAAAGTGTCAAAATTGAAACTTGGGTGCAAGCCATTCCAATTACGTCGAAAATTGGAAAAACGCGGCAAAATACAGTGTCAAATGTGTCAAAATTGAAATTTGCGTTCTGGGCAATGATTATGCGCGGGACAGGGCCATCAATTCCTTGTCCAAGGCTTGCAAAAAACGAGATCGATCGGCTTTGGAGAAAGGAGGAGGACCGCCGCCAACGCTGCCATCCAATCCGGCCATGCCAGCCCGCAAATCTTCCATAATT
>DFBP01000271.1:0-2500 GCA_002366685.1 Rhodobacterales bacterium UBA3077
CATACAAGCCCTTAGAGGGCTGTAGAGAGCGCACCACCTCGGCAAAGTCACCTTCCAGCACATCGCGGCGGATAGACTTGCGATAGACCCGCTCCAACTGCCAACATGGAAACCGTGCTGACAAGGGTTGCACCAGCCGTTCCAATCGCTGCTTGCAAAGCACCTTTTTCAACAGCAAGACGATTAACGCCAAGCGATACCAACGCGCCTGAACCAGCCAGTAAAATGGCTTTGGCAAAATCGAGACCGCTATCCGCCCCGATCAAATTTGGTACGGCAAAGCCAAGCATCAGCCCCGAGGATATATATCAGATCGGTACTGCCGCGCAGGGCTAAATCCGCGCTGATGGCAGAAATGACTTTCAAGCGACGCTCGTGCGCAGCTGGAACACCCAAGCCATCTAGTACGTCCATTAAGCCCCCGAAGTGTTCGTCGTAATGCTCGGTTACCAACAGCAAACCCCATCCGGTGCATGTCATTGGGTGGGGTTGTTAATCGTAAAACCACCTCCAGAAATTTGCGCCCAATGGCAATGCCATCGGGCGGGGTGATTGCATTTGGGATGCAATCAATAAACAGTGTGAAGCGGCAAGGAAAGCTTTGTCACTATTTGCTATTTATCAGGAAATAACCCCGGCATCCAACGACCCGCCAGCTTAGCAGGGAATGCCAGTTGCAATGGCGCGCGGGTGCTATCCGAGATCAGTGCGCCGCTATCCAGCAAAGCCGAAGTAATGCGCCGAGCCGTGCGTTCATTGACGCCTAGCAGGGCAACGGCATCGGCGCGCGCCAGTGATCCTTGCAATAAAACCGCGCGCAAAATCGTATCCGATTTTGCTGGCAGGTTTCCTGCGCGAATTTCTTCTTCTGCCCAGATCATAATCCGGTCGCGCAAATGGTCAGGCTTCATTAAGCCTTCCATGAATTTCACCTGATCAATGCAGGTTTGTAAAAAGAACGCCGTGAAGCTGGCAAGCGCACCCTCGCTGAGTGTTCCGCGCCCGTCACGATCCCCACGACGTGGGAGATCACAAGCGGCCAAATGGCGTTTGTATTCAGGCTCATTGCGCGCCAGACCGCGCGCTACTGACCATAGGCCTTTGGTATCCAGTGCCGATTTCAACATGGCGTAGGACATCAGGCGCGCAACGCGGCCATTTCCATCCAGAAACGGGTGAACCCAGAGCAAACGATGATGCGCACAACCAGAGGCCAGAATAGCCTCGATGCGCCCTGCATTGGTATAGGCTTTGTGTAGGCGCTCCAAAAAGCGCGGCACCGCGCCGGGGCTGATGGCAATATGTCGACCGACTTCAACGTCCCTATCCCGTAGCACACCCGGAATGACTGGGATTTTCTCGCCGGTGGTGGGGTTTTCAACGAACAGTAAATCAGGCGGTAACAATTCACAGAACCGGCGGTGGATTTCTAGAATCATATCAGGCGATGTTGGCCGATCTTCTAAACCATCTTCATCAATCCATTTTTGTACGGCAATATGGGCTTTTGCTTCCAATTGCAGATCACGCTTTTTCGGGTCCGTGCTGTAATCATCCCGCATGGCTTTTTCGATATCCACCGGATGCGTGTTATGGCCTTCAATCAGGTTACTGTAATAACAGTTCATGGAGCGGATAAGATCAGCTAGAGCGGAGGCAATCGAGTCTGGCAGGCTGCTTTTGAAAGACGCAGAGATTGTAGCCAACTCTAACGCAAGATCGTTTAGCACGGCGCGCTTAGGTGAGCCTTCCCCAACCATGAGAGGCTCAAATAATCCTATAGTTTCGTCATCATCTCTCATTGTTCTGCCTGCTATTTGTCCGCTTTGTTGTCCGGTTACATTTCTTATGTTATCTATATATAGCATATATTTAGGAGAATATGTAACTTTTCTTATCCTGTAGTTTGTCCGCTTTGTTGTCCGCTAGAATATAGCCTATATTCATATCCGAAAGGACATAGGCTAGCCTAACGCCTTGGCCCAGATCGCTTATGCGTATGATCCAGATGAAGAGTTGACCTCTCAGTTTCACTGTCGTGGTTGCGTTCCAATCGGCGCAAAGCGGCAGGCTCGCTGTAAAGCCGCATTTCATCCCTGTGGCGTGTCATGGCGACGTAAGAAAGATGGTGATCCATCGTGTTGGAACCAAGCACATAGGCGTTATCAACCGTTGCACCCTGAGATTTGTGGATGGTGCAGGCATAGCCGTGATCAAACGCGGAGTAGTGATCTGGCATCATTGTGATTGATCTGGCTTTCTCATTGCCATCGGTATCAATCCGCACACGAAGTTGGTCATTGTCAGTTTTTTCTACCACGCCGAAGCTACCATTTTTCACCCCAAGATCACGATCATTGCGGGTGAAGACAATACGATCACCCACGGCAAAGGCGCGCGGACCGTGGTCGGTTTGGAACAGGGTCTCCACCGTTAGATCACCGCCAGATTTGCGCAAGGAACGAATAGCTTGGTTGATTGCATGCACATCTTTGCGGCG
>DFBP01000271.1:2568-5033 GCA_002366685.1 Rhodobacterales bacterium UBA3077
TGTTGCCGGTAGGTTTCAATTGCATCGGCGCAACGCCCCTCTGCCAGAAAATTTGACGCTTGGCGTTGCCATTCCTGCCTTTGGCGACGAATTTCTGAAAGACGTGCGGCACCGCTTTCCTGTGCAATATCCTTGAACGGTCTACCGGCCTGAATAGGTTGTAACTGTTCAGGATCACCAATCAAAATCAGCGTGGCACCGGCCTTTTTCGCGGCACTCATAAACCGAGACAGTTGCTTGGTGCCAACCATACCCGCTTCATCAATCACCAGCACCGAATTACGGGTCAGCAAATTATAGCCGTTCTTCCAGCTATATTCCAAAGAAGCCAAGGTTCGGCATTTAATGCCAGATGCGCTTTCCAGACCATCCGCAGCTTTGCCCGAAAGCGCAGCCCCGATTACCGGCAACCCTTGTTTTTCCCATGCATGACGCGCCGCAGACAGCATTGTGCTTTTACCGGCTCCAGCCAGACCATTGACGCAGGATAATTGCCCGGAAGTTAAAACATGACGGATTGCCGTTTCTTGTTCCGCACTCAGGTTTGCCCCAGCCGATCTATGCAAGGCGGCATTTTCCTTGGCAATTGCCGCGTCGATGTAATTGCGCGAAACAGATATCGTAGAGTTTGAAGCCATCGCACGCGCGTTTACTGCAAGAGTCGCTTTGATGCTCAGGAACTCTTGAGTTGAATAACGCGGTTCTGGCCCAGATTTCACCTCAATCAAATCAGGTGAACGCAAAGCCGTATCCGCTGCAATGCGCAGTTTTGTAGGGTTAGGAATATATTGCACCAAGGCGCGCAAAATATCAGCGCGGGTGAAGGCTTCCTTCTTATCCGCGATCACTTCCAGAATATGCGCCGGATCACGCGCAATTTTTTTGGCAATGGGACCTCCGCCTTGCATGCGGGCGTAGTTTCACAATTCATTGTGGAGATGATGGGCTCGCACTTGCGTTTTACGCTTTGGGTGCGGCTGGCCTTACCAGTGTATTGTCAAATTTCACCCCTGAACTGTGCGTGTCTGTTTATGAAGCTTGGGCTGCCGGTGATGCGGCCCGTGCGATTTCCTTGCATGAAACAGCCAAACCACTCGCAGATGCGATGTTTATAGAATGCAGTCCGTTAGCCGTTAAATACGCGATGGCCACAGCCGGAATGCTTTCTCCCAAAACACGACTGCCGATCGTTGAACTGTCGGACTCGTCAAAGAGCCTCGTGCAGGCGATCATCGGAAAAGAAGTGGCATTTTAGGCGGCGCATATCACGGCATGCTCACCAGGAAGTTCGTTCAAACCCTGGTCTCGGTCGGCTCGGTGACCGACCCTTCGGAGGGGGTTTACCCTTCGAAACGGATGCCATCGTTCAGCCCTTAACCAAGCGCACTGGCCCAGCGGTAAACCAGCGCTTTTTCCTGCACTCTGGCAACACCCCGCCACGTGCGGGCACCGGCTGGGCGTTCTTCGCCCACGGGGGCGGCCCGCCGCGCTGCCATATCGGCTGCAAATATTGCGAACGCATAGCGAGGTGTGCCGTTTTTCTCGATATATCCTGCCAACCCGCGAGTGAAGTTCAACGTGCCGCTTTTGGCAAATACCCGCACACCGCCGATCTCGACCCCGTCACCCCGCGGATTTTGCAACCCGACTTCACGCATAATGCCGGCCAATCCGCGCTGACTGTTCTGTTTGGCAAGAAACTGAACCATATGCCGAGCCGAAATTCTTGACTTGTCCGTCAGGCCCGAGTGGTTAAACAAGTTCGGGGCGCTCATGCCCGATTGTTGGGCAACCCATCGCCCCATGGCCTGCGCTGAAGCACGCAAACTGCCTGTCCTGCCACCTGCCGCTTGGGTTGCGCTCATCCCCAGTACCTCGGCTGTCAGATTGGTGGAATATCTCAACATACTGGTTTGAATCGTGCGCAGGTCCGGGCTCAATACGTGGGCAATCACCGTGCCAGCCGGTGTCTGGGCAGCGCTCGCCGCAGTCGGAAGCGTTATGCCCTGAGCGTGCGCCAGAACTTGAAAAACCTCGGCACTATAAGTTGCCGGGTCCCGCACCGGAAGCCAACGCCCGCCGCCGTCACCCAGTGCGGCCTGAGCTACGCTCCAGCGTTCCACACCACCACGGTCCTCATAGCCGTAGGTGGGCGAAGACCGGCGCACCACGCTCATGCTTGCGCAGCTTACCCGCGGTCGTACCCTTTCCGAACGCGCATCCATAGTGATCCGGTAATTTCCGCTCTGGCGTTTCCACTCGAAATAAACCCTGTTATAATTCAGGTTCAGCCCCGCGATAGAGGGGTTGTAGCCGACCTGAAGCGGCTGCCCGGGGTCGATTTGGGCGATAAGGGGGAGGGTTTCGCTAACGACATAAAACCGCCCCGAAATCCGCCTTAAACCGGCAGCTTTGGCCTGCACAGCGAGGGCTGCCAGATCGTCGGTGTCGAGCTGCGGGTCCGC
>DFBP01000271.1:5178-7631 GCA_002366685.1 Rhodobacterales bacterium UBA3077
GGCGGGCGGGAAAGCTCGGGATTATGGCTTTCGGCCATGCGCCCGCTTTGAAGGTCGAGCAGCGCACAACCGCTGTTCCGCCCCAAGCCGCTGGCGTTAAATATTTGTTCAAGCCCCGAGGGTGGCGTGACCCTTCCAGCCCGTGCCGGTGGCCGCTCCACGTTTTCGCCATAGGCAGCCAACGGCGCCCATGCCGCCATCCCTGCCAATAACTCTCGTCTCGTTACCCGCACATCAAGTCCCTAATCCCACTCGCCCCTACGGCGAATGTCTGTAGAAGAGATATCCCGCATCGGTCCGTTGATCAATGCCCAAGCTGGTGCTTCTGCATGCGCCAAAATACGCTCGGGCACTCGATATCGTGCAAATTGGCGGGCCATTGGGGAAAGCCCCGCCTTGAGCTGCTCACCCGGCCGCGCCATCACACCGATGCGCACATTCCGTGCAATCCACTGCCATTCCTGCCACTTGTGAAAGCTGGCGAGGTTGTCTGCCCCCATCAACCAAGTGAAGCGCACGCGCGGGTAAAGCCTCTGCAAAGCCTGCAAGGTGTCCGCCGTATACCGCGTTCCCAACTGCGCCTCGATATCGCTGATCTCTACCTGCGGGTGCTGCATGATCTCCCTGCAAGCCGCCATCCGCTTCTCAAGGCTCGCTGGTGCATCGGCCTTTAAGGGGTTTCCCGGGCTCACCAGCCACCAAACCCGATCCAACCCAAACCGCTTGAGCGCTTGTTTGGTAATGTGGACATGGCCAAGGTGCGGCGGATCAAAGGACCCGCCGAGCAGGCCGATGGTTTGGCCGTTTGATACGGGCGGCATATTCAAGTTGTGAGCCACGGGAGACTAAACGTCTTCCGAAGAAGGTGCCCACAAATTGATGCCTGCATCTTCTGCGATCCGGTCAATTTCATTTAGTTCTGTGCCCGAAAATTCAAGATTTTTGACAGCGCCTACACAATCCACAACCTGTTCGGCTTTTGAAGCCCCGATCAGGGCGGAGGTTATCCCGCCTCCACGCAGAACCCATGCAATGGCCATCTGGGCCAACGTCTGGCCACGCGATTCCGCAATCTTATTCAGTTTTTGGCTGGCGGTTGCGATTTCGTCCGTTAACAACGCTTTATCAAGCGATTTACCTTGGGTCGCTCGGCTGCCTTCCGGAATGCCACCCAAGTATTTTTTGGTCAGCATCCCCTGCGCCAAAGGTGTAAACGCGATTGAGCCCACACCCAGTTCGGACAATGTCTCGCGCAATTGATCGCGCTCCACCCAGCGATTATACATATTATAGCTGGGCTGATGAATGAGGCACGGCGTTCCGAGGTCTTTGAGTATCGCCGCAGCTTCGCGGGTCCGCTCCGTGTTGTAGCTAGATATACCAACATATAGAGCCCGGCCCGACCGGACAATATGGTCCAGCGCGCCCATGGTTTCTTCCAGTGGCGTTTCAGGGTCAAAACGGTGCGAATAAAAGATGTCGACATAATCCAGCCCCATGCGTTTCAACGAAGCATCGCAGGATGCAATCAAATATTTCCGGCTGCCCCATTCGCCATATGGGCCTGGCCACATATCATACCCAGCTTTGGAACTGACCAATAGCTCATCCCTGTACCCCCGAAAATCTGTATTCAGAATTTCGCCAAAAGCCTCTTCGGCACTACCCGGCGGCGGACCATAATTATTGGCAAGGTCAAAATGCGTGATGCCATGGTCAAAGGCTGTGCGGCAAATATCTCTCTTGGTTTGATGCGGGGTATCGTGCCCGAAATTGTGCCAGAGTCCCAGTGAAACTGCCGGAAGCTTCAATCCTGATTTCCCACAGTTGCGATAGACCATTCGCTCGTACCGATCTTCGGCAGGCACATAGCGCGCAGGAAAGTTTTTCGCTGAACTAATTTGAGCACTCATTCGGCGTCTCCAATTTGTATAAGGCGGCATCTATTGCCCTCGGGGCTTTGTCAGGTTAATTAAGCACCAAGTCAACTCAAGTGTATACAAGAGATTATCCCATGGCATCATACCAATACGTTTACCACATGGACGGCGTGTCCAAAACCTATCCCGGTGGCAAGAAGTGTTTTGANNAAAATCGGTGTGGTTGGCCCCAACGGTGCCGGTAAATCCACCCTGATGAAGATAATGGCAGGGTTGGATAAAGATTTTCAGGGCGAGGCATGGGCCGCCGAAGGCGCTCGCGTTGGTTATCTCCCGCAGGAGCCAAAGCTAGATGAGTCCCTCACCGTGCGCGAAAACGTCATGCTGGCCGTGGCTGACAAAAAAGCCACGCTGGATCGTTACAACGAACTGGCCATGAACTACTCCGAAGAAACCGCCGACGAGATGGCCGCCCTGCAAGACCAGATCGACGCGGACGACCTTTGGAATCTCGACTCCAGCATCGACATAGCCATGGAAGCCCTGCGTTGCCCCCCCGATGACGCGGATGTC
>DFBP01000108.1:0-906 GCA_002366685.1 Rhodobacterales bacterium UBA3077
CGGTGACCTTGCCACCAACGCGGCCATGGTTTTGGCCAAGCAAGCCCGTATGAAACCGCGTGATATCGCGGAAGCCCTTGCCCCGCTGCTATCAGCAGACCCGCGCGTTTTTGCAGCTGACGTGGCCGGCCCCGGCTTTTTGAACATTCGCCTGGACCCCTCCATCTGGCAGGGGCTGCTGGGAGACATCCTTGCTGCCGGTGCAAGCTTTGGCCGTTCCAATATCGGGGCAGGGCGGAAGGTTAATGTTGAGTTTGTCTCGGCCAACCCGACCGGCCCGTTGCATGTGGGCCACACCCGCGGCGCGGTTTTTGGCGATGCACTGAGCGCGTTGCTTGACTTCGCCGGTTACGATGTAACGCGTGAATACTACATCAATGACGGTGGCGCACAGGTTGATGTGCTGGCCCGCTCCGCCTTCGAGCGTTACCGCGAGGCCCACGGGCTCAGCCCCGAAATTGCCGAAGGTCTCTACCCCGGAGATTACCTGATTCCCGTTGGTGAAGCGCTCAAGGCAAAGTATGGCGACAGCCTGCTGGATAAGCCCGAATCCGACTGGCTGGCGGATATCCGCCTCTTTGCCACCGAAATGATGATGGACCTGATCCGCTCGGATCTCGCCTCGCTTGGCGTGAAGATGGACAAATTCTTCTCCGAAAAATCCCTTTACGGCACTGGCCAGATCGAAGCCGCCCTCGAAAATCTCGATGCGAAAGGCCTGATCTATGACGGCACCCTGCCGCCACCAAAGGGCAAGCTCCCCGAAGATTGGGAAGCGCGCGAGCAAACGCTGTTTCGCTCCACCGAACACGGGGATGACGTAGACCGCCCTGTCAAAAAATCCGACGGAAGCTGGACCTATTTCGCCCCCGATATAGCTTATCACTACGATAAAATCACCCGCGG
>DFBP01000108.1:1026-3530 GCA_002366685.1 Rhodobacterales bacterium UBA3077
TTCAAAAACGGCGAGCCGTTCAAAATGTCAAAGCGGGCCAATAATTTCATTCTGCTTTCCGATGTGGTGGAACAGGTCGGCGCGGACGTAACCCGATTCGTCATGTTGACCCGCAAAAACGATGCGCCGCTTGATTTTGACTTCGACAAAGCGCTGGAGCAAAGCAAAGATAATCCGGTTTTCTATGTGCAATATGCCCATGCGCGGGTGTGCTCGGTGCTGGCCAAGGCCGGTGACCCGAGCGATGCAACCCTGCAAGAGGCCGATTACAGCCTGCTGACGGCCCCCGCCGAGCTTTCCCTTATCAAGAAGCTGGCCGAATGGCCGCGCCTAGCCGAACTCGCTGCCACGCATCATGAGCCACACCGTGTTGCCTTCTATCTGTTTGAATTAGCATCGGAATTTCATGCACTTCAACACATGGGCAAGGTTGACCCGAGCCTGCGCTTTATTCTGGCGGACCAAACCGCGCTCAGCAGCGCCCGTTTGGCGATGATCCGCTCGGTGGCGGTTGTTATTTCTGCCGGTCTTGGTATTCTGGGCGTAACTCCGAAAAACGAGATGCGCTAAGCGCACGGGCTGAAAAGCATATTTAGGGGTTGGAGCAGAGCAGCACACTATTTATAGTGTGTCCAAAGAGGTGACATAACCTATGGCTGACAGGCTAGGCGAAAATCTGAAGCAGAGGCTTTGGGCTGACCATCAGTCCGATGATGATACTATGTCTGATCAGGAAACCTCCGAAAACACTCCGCTTTCTTCAAGGCTGGCCCAATGGGTTGGCGGGCTGGTCTCGCTGGCGCTTGTTTTGGGGGTTGTTTACTGGGTTTACGAGCTTGGGCGGCGCGATGCAAACGAAGTGCCTGTTATACAGGCCATGGGTGGTGTCGCGCGGGATGTACCCGAAGATTCGGGGGGCACGATCGTCGACCATCAGGGCTTGCAGGTGAACGAAGTGCTTGGCGGTGACAATACAGCACCGGTTGAGCCCGAAACCCGCCTCGCGCCCCCGCCTCAGCGTGTGGTGCCCGAAGATACTCAAACCGCGCCATCGGTCACGCCAGAATCGGTTCCGGTTCCGGAACCTGCGGAGGACCCAGCCGCGCCTGTGGAAGAGACCTTCACACTGCCGCCCTCCCTCTCCGGAGCCGACCCTGACATGACCCGCCCGGAAAGGCGCGTGCAGCGCGCCGGATTGTCACCCAACGCGGATATTCTGAGTCAGGCTATTGCCAATGCTATCTCCGAGGTCGCCAATGAAGGTGCCGATGCCGGTGCCGAAGCCGCACCAGAATCCCCAACCGTTGCGCCCGCCCCGCCTGCCGCAGCCGAATTCTCTGGCGAAAAAATGATCCAGCTTGGCGCTTACGATGACGAAGGCAGCGCTATCCGTGACTGGGACATGCTCGTCGCCAACAATCTGGACCTGATGGGCGGCCTCACGCGTTTTATCGAGCGCCGTGAAGCGGGCGGGCGGGTGTTCTACCGTCTGCGCGCCCGTGGTTTTGCCGATATGGACTCCGCCACCGACATGTGCACTGCGCTCTTAGCGCGTGATGTGCAATGCATAGCCGTAACAGCGAGGTAAAAGATGCCCGACGATTTTATGCAGGACACAAATGAGCTAAACGCCCGCCTCGCCGCCGAGGCGCTGGTGGTTGACGTCGTCGGTTTTGAAGGCCCGCTGGATGTGCTGCTCACGCTCTCGCGCACCCAAAAGGTTGATTTGCGGCAGGTTTCGATTTTGGCGCTCGCCGAGCAATATCTGATTTTTGTGGAAGAGGCCAAGCGGCTGCGAATTGAACTAGCCGCTGACTATCTGGTCATGGCCGCATGGCTTGCCTTCCTGAAATCGCGGCTGCTATTGCCGCCAGACCCGAAGGACGAAGGCCCGAGTGGTGAGGAAATGGCCGCGCATCTGGCTTTCCAGCTCGAACGGCTGGAAGCGATGCGCAAAGCTGCCGCCCGCCTGATGGGGCGGGACCAGCTGGCGCGTGATTTCTTCGCCCGTGGCCAAACAGAGATTTATACCCGTAAAAAAACCATCCGGTATGACGCCAACCTGCTCGATTTGATGCAAGCCTACGCCCGCATCAAAACCAAAGAGGATTTTGAACCATTGAGCCTGAAACGCGATGCGGTGTTCACGATGGAACAGGCACTGGAGCGCATGAAAGGGCTGATCGGCCATGCCATTCAGTGGGGCGAGCTTTCACAGTTTCTGCCCGAAGCCTGGCGGCTGGACCCCAAAAAGCGCCGCTCGGCGACAGCGGCGACCTTTGCCGCTGCGCTTGAACTGGTTAAAGAAGGTCGGATGGAAATCCGCCAGCACGAGACCTTCGCGCCGATCCAGCTCCGCCAACGGTCCGCCTCATGATCGAAGATGAGGATCTTGAATCCCTGTTTCAGGCCCCGCCAATGGCCGAACAGGAGCGCATGGTTGAAGCCCTGCTTTTTGCCAGTGCCGAGCCAATGAGCCTGCGCGAGATTGAAGCGCGCCTGCC
>DFBP01000108.1:3602-4639 GCA_002366685.1 Rhodobacterales bacterium UBA3077
GCACCCGACCTTGGGTTTCTGATGCAAAAAGAGCAGGTCGAGCACCGCAAGCTCTCCCGCGCAGCTATCGAAACCCTCGCCATTATCGCTTACCACCAGCCCGCCACCCGCGCCGAGATCGAAGAAATCAGGGGCGTGTCGGTGTCTCGCGGTACGCTCGATATGCTAATCGAGCTTGGCTGGGTCAAGCTGGGCCGCCGCAAAATGACCCCGGGGCGACCCGTGACATTTATAGTGACGCAAACATTTCTTGACCATTTCGGCCTCGAAACACCGGGCGACCTGCCGGGCGTTAAAGAACTCCGTGCCGCTGGATTGTTGGACAATCGACCCCCGCCGGGGATTTCGCTGGAAGAGGGCGAAGACGCTGATGAAGATCAGGACGATATGTTCGAGTGAGCCCGACCTCAGGCTTTGAAGTGCTTTGAGAGCTTCAGCCCTTGCCCTTGATAATTCGAACCCAAATCAGCACCGTATAGCACCCGCGGCACCTCTTGCATCCGCTCGTAAACCAACCGCCCGACGATCTGCCCGTGCTCCAGCGCAAAAGGCGCTTCGTGGCAGCGCACTTCCAGCACCCCGCGAGAACCCTTGCCACCCGCGTTTTCGTTCCCGAAACCCGGATCAAAGAAGCCCGCATAATGGACGCGAAACTCTCCGACCATCGCCAGATAGGGAGCCATCTCAGCCGCGCAATCTGGCGGGATATGCACGGCCTCATTGCTCACCAAAATATAAAACGCGCCGGGGTCAAGGATGATCCGTCCTTCGGGCGCGGTCACCGGCTCCCAAAATTCGGCTACCGGATAATAGCCGAGCTTGTCGAGGTCGATCAGCCCGGTATGGGGCTTGGCGCGGTAGCCGACGATTCCGCCTTCACGGGGGCTAAGATCAACCGAAAAACCGAGCCCGTCAGAAATGTGGGCGTCTTGGTCGACCAACCCTTGGCTGGCATCTAGCGCGCGCAGGTCATCGTCAGAAAGCACCACTTGTCCGGCGCGAAACCTGATCTGGTTGAGCCGCATCCCGGGGCGGGC
>DFBP01000086.1:0-654 GCA_002366685.1 Rhodobacterales bacterium UBA3077
ACCATCCAGCCAGAAATTGCCACGGAACCGCTCGGGGGCCATCGGCCTGCCCGCCTTGGCAGAAAGCTCTTCCAGCGAGGCGAGGTTCAGGATCGAGATTGAGGGGAACGGGCTGTCGGTCATCCCCCGCTCGGGGGCGGCGACCAGCGCTTTGGGCTGGGCGCGGTTTTCCGGCACAAACTGGGTGAGCCAGTTGATGAAGCCTTCATGCTCATCCACATTTTCCGGATTAAAGCGAAAGGGCGGGTGGCTTGGGTGCTTCAGCACCATATCGCTGCCGCGTGCATATTGCGTGATCGAGATCGCCTGCAGCTCGGGCGCTTTGGCCCCGCGTATAAAGTTGTTGCAAGGCGTCCAAGCGGGCGCGCTTGAGTCAAACTTTGACGCTTCATGCATGACCGCCCAGATCCGGTCGGCCAGCATGGTTTGTCCTTCAACCAGCCTTACGGATTCAAGCGCAAACCGGCCGACGCCTTTGATGGGGTGACAAAATATTTGCTCGACTGAAGGCATGCATCAATCCGCCTTATCCGCCGGTTTTTTCTTGAACCCTGCGACGATATTGCCAAACACATCCGGTTTCACACCCTGCGAGAGCATAATGAAATACTGTTGCAGGAAGGTGATTGTGTTATTGGCCACCCAGTAGATCAC
>DFBP01000086.1:745-3006 GCA_002366685.1 Rhodobacterales bacterium UBA3077
AGGCCGATCGAGATGATCTGCGGGGCCCATGAGACATCATAGGGCAACAGGCCAAACAGGTTGATCCAGCTTGAAGAATCCGGTGCCGAGAGGTCATTGATCCACCAGATGAAGGGCGCGTGGCGCATCTCGATGGTTACAAACAACACTTTATAAAGCGCAAAGAAGATCGGAATCTGGATGAAGATCGGCAGGCAGCCCGCCGCCGGATTGACGCCTTCCTTCTTGTAAAACGCCATGGTTTCTTTTTGAAGGGCTTGTTTGTCGCTTCCAAAGCGCTCTTTGAGCTTTGCCATTTCCGGCTGGAGTTTTTTCATTTTTGCCATGGAGACGGCAGATTTATAAGCCAGCGGGAAGAGCAGTATTTTAACGATCAGGGTCAGGCCGATAATCGCAAAGCCCATATTGCCAACAATGCTGTGAACCCAGCTCAGCAAGCTCTGCATCGGCTTGGTGATAAAGTAGAACATGCCCCAGTCAATGGAGTCGACAAAGCCTTCAATGCCGCGATCAGCCTCGTAGCCTTTGATGATCTCAACCACTTTAGCGCCGGCAAAGAGCGAGGTGCTCATTCTGGCGGTCTGCCCTGCGGCCACATCCATGGCGGGCAGGCGCATGTCGGTTTGGTAGGTGTCGTTGGTCGCCGTATATTTAGCAACCGAGTTAAAGTTCTGGCCGGGGGCCGGAACCATGGTTGCCATCCAGTATTTATCGGTAAAGCCGATCCAGCCGTTTTCCACCACGTCAACAACTGAAACCGGCCCGTCGCCCGGCACCACATCGAAATCGGGCATGTCGTCGTAGTCGATCTCTTCTAGTTCGCCGTCGGAATTGCGGACAACGCCCTCGTGCAACAAATAAAAGCCTGCCGTTTCGGGCTCGCCGTGGCGGGCGATGATGCCATAAGGCGCAAGGCGCGCGCTCTCACTGGTCGTGTTTTCAACGCTCTGCTCAATGTCAAACATGTATTGATCATCCACCGAGATTGTACGGCGGAAAACCAGCCCAGCCCCGTTTTCCCATTTCAGGGTAATCGGGGTGCTTTCGGTAAGTGTGCTGCCGCTCTCAAGCGACCACTGGGTTGTGGCGTTAGGTGTGCCGCCACCGTTGCCGGAAGCTGTGCCGGCCCAGCCCCAGACGGCATAATATGGATTTGCAGAATCGGTGGGGGCCAGCAGAACCACGGTTTCGGAATCGTCACCCAAGGTTACATCATAATCGGTGAGGTGGAGGTCATCAATCCGGCCACCTTGCAGCGAGATCGAGCCGGAGAGCCTGCCGGTGCGCACATCGATGCGCGCGGCCTCAACCGGCGCGGCTTCGGTCGCGGCAGGCGGTGTAGTTTCGCCACTCGCCAGGGCGGGTGGCGTGTTGGTGCCTCCGGCGCTTGGCGGGGTGAGCGTGCCTTCGGGCAAGGCTTCCAACTGGGTCGAGAGCTCGGGCTGTGTTGGTTCCGGTGGAAACAGGATCGCCCAGCCGAAAATCACGGCCATGCTGAGCGCAATCGCCAGAATCATATTTTTGTTTTGGTCTTCCATAGGAAACACTCCGCTTGGCGGTCATAAATTCATCTTGTTGGGTTCAACAGGTTGAAGGGGCAAAGGTCAAGGGTTTTTGGGCTTTTCGGGGGGCTTGGCGGCGATTCGTTGCAGGGAATCGAAGTCAAACATGTTTGGGTCGAGCAAATGGCTCGGGTTGCCATTGGTGAGCGCCTTGAAAATCACGTTACGACGGCCGGGGGAATTGGCCTCCCAACCATCGAGCAAGCGCTTGATTTGCTGGCGCTGAAGGCCATCCTGTGAGCCGCACAGATCGCAGGGGATAATCGGGTAGTTCATCGCATTGGCGAATTTTTCGCAGTCGGCTTCGGCGACATTGATCAACGGGCGGAGGACGTAGAGATCACCCTCGTCATTGAGCAATTTGGCGGGCATGGAGGCGAGTTTGCCACCGTGGAACAGGTTCATAAAAAAGGTTTCAAGCGCGTCATCCCGATGGTGGCCGAGGATCACAGCCGAGCAGCCTTCTTCCCGTGCGATCCGATAGAGATTGCCGCGGCGCAGGCGCGAACAAAGCGCGCAATAGGTTTTCGTGGAAGGAACCTTTTCGGTGACAATCGAATAGGTGTCCTGATACTCGATCCGGTGGTCTACACCCATTTTCTCAAGGAAAGCCGGAAGGACGGTGGAGGGAAAACCGGGCTGGCCTTGGTCAAGGTTAACCGCCAGTAGTTCAACCGGTAGCAACCCGCGCCATTTTAG
>DFBP01000074.1:0-231 GCA_002366685.1 Rhodobacterales bacterium UBA3077
GTTGTGAGAGCGCCTTTCGCCAGAAGCGGCGCATACTCTATAAGATTTTCCATGGGTTAGCAGCGCGCTCGTGGAGCGCGCTGCCTGTCTTTCTTATTCGCCACCGTAGATGTCGAAGTCAAAATACTTGGCGTTGATCTCGGCATATTCACCTGAAGCCCGAATAGCTGCGATCCCGGCGGAGAACGCATCCCGTAGCTCTTCTTCACCTTGGCGAACGCCTACACCGGC
>DFBP01000074.1:287-924 GCA_002366685.1 Rhodobacterales bacterium UBA3077
GCCGCATCAATCCGGCCAGCGGCGAGGTCGAGGTAAACCTCGTCTTGCGAGCCATAGAGGCGCAGTTCAACATCCGGGAATGTGCCTTCCATAAAGTCCTGATGGATGGTGCCGCGCTGAACGCCAACCACTTTGCCGCCAAGCGCGTCTTCCATCATGCCTTCAGCGCCAATGAAACGTGCGGGTGTATTATAATATTTCGCAGAGAAATCAATAACCTGCATACGCTCTTCTGTGATCGACATCGAAGCGATGATCCCGTCGCACTTGCCTTCAAGCAGCGCCGGAATAATGCCGTCCCAGTCGGTTTTGACCATTTCGCAGGATTTGCCCATCGCGCCGCATACAGCGTTGGCAATGTCGATATCAAAACCCACAACATCTCCGTTGGTTTCGGTCCACGAGAACGGGGGGTAGGCGCCTTCAACACAAATGTTGATGTCAGCTGCATTTGCGGCCATCGCCAAAGTGGAAGCCGCCGTTGCAGCCAAGATGATTTTCTTCATGTTTTTCTCCATGTATTGATATTTTTGTGGTGGCGGTTGTTCCGCAACCTTACCGCTGACTATCAGGCTTAACCAACCCTTCGTCAAGAACCTCTCTTCCGATACTGCCCTACATGTGGCGAGCGCTGAAC
>DFBP01000074.1:940-2090 GCA_002366685.1 Rhodobacterales bacterium UBA3077
GGGCTCGATGCCCCGAGAAAAATTATTCGGCTAGAAATAAAGCGGAAGGCTATCTTTCTGTGCGGCGTTGGTAAGCCAGTCAAACATAAACCCGCGCATGGAAGTAAAGCAAACCAGCCGGAACTCGTCATCGGCTTCCATCCAGAAGGCCACGGCGACCTGCCCCAGCCTTGTGCGGCGAAAGTCACTTTTTCCAAAAGCGGCGGGCGAAAGATCAACCGGTGCGCCTTTGGCCAGCACCTCACGGGCATTATTTCCCTTAAGGGTAAACACAGCGCGGGCATCAGATACGTTAACGGCCAAAACCGGGGCCTTAATTTCGGCGTTTAACTGTTCGGCCAAAGCGTCAGCGCTAAAATCTTCGGGCACCATAATCAGTAGTTCATCGGGGGCCATCCACGCCACGCTATTGGATATTTTACGCGGCGCGGGCACGGCTGTGCCAAGAATTTCCTTGATAGCGGCCTTGGTGGCTTTGTTCGACAGGTCGGCCTTAAGCGTGACCATTTCGACCCGCCCTTCCGCGGCCACAAGCGCAGCCCCGCTGCCGTCGATCTGGGAAAAATTGGAGAGATCAGACATCTTGCTGGGCCCCTTCCTTATCATAAAATACAGGATCAACCACCCGGGCTTTGTGCACGGTTCCCGCAACCGGGAACTCAAGGACCTCACCCATGCGCGCCTTACCGCCGTTGATCAGAGCCATCGCAATCGGGTGGCCAAGTGTGGGCGAGAAATAGGTGGAGGTGACGTGGCCGATCAGTTGGCCCCCCTCAACCGCATGTGCGGCTTCGGGAAGTTTCACTTTGTCATCCAATGTGCGCAGACCAACCAATTGTTTGCGCCCTTCGGAAACCAGAAAGCTGCGCTGCATACCGCGTTTGCCGATGAAATCCTCTTTCTTCTTGGAAACCGCCCAGCTCATATTGAGATCATGGGGGGTGACGGTGCCGTCGGATTCATCGCCAACCACAACAAAGCCCTTTTCACCGCGCATTACGTGCAACGCCTCGGTGCCGTAAGGCATGATACCAAATTCGGCCCCCGCTTGCAGCAACAGGTTCCAGATCAACAGCCCTTGGGACGTGGGCACCGCGATCTCGTAGGAAAGCTCACCCGAGAAGGATATCCGGAAAATGCGGGCTTTGAT
>DFBP01000074.1:2095-2274 GCA_002366685.1 Rhodobacterales bacterium UBA3077
TCGCCGTCAATGAAACCCATAAAGGGCAGTTTTTCACGGCTGACATCCATGCCGCCCAGCGCTTCCAGCACTTTGCGGGCATTGGGGCCAGCCACCACGATCTGCGCGAATTGCTCGGTCAGGTTGGCGGTAAAGACCTTAAGGTCCCACCACTCGGTTTGCAGCCATTCCTCCATATG
>DFBP01000074.1:2331-2792 GCA_002366685.1 Rhodobacterales bacterium UBA3077
AGCCGCGCGACCACGCCGTCATCCATGAGGAATCCGTTTTCGTTGCACATCAGACCGTAGCGACATTTGCCCGGCTTCAGAGTCGACATCATGTTCGTGTAAACAAGGTCAAGGAACTTGCCGGCATCGGGACCTTTGACAATGAGCTTGCCGAGGGTCGAAGCATCAAACAACCCGACCGAGCCACGGGTCGCGAGGATCTCGCGAGTGATCGCATCTTGCACACTCTCGCCTTTGGCCGGATAGGCATAAGCGCGACGCCAGTCCGCAACCGGCTCGAAAACCGCGCCCTGGTCAACGTGCCAGCCATCCATCGCGGTTTTGCGCGTGGGTTTGAAAAGCTTGCCAGAGGCCTCCCCCGCAATCGCACCCAGCGAAATGGGCGTGTAAGGCGGGCGGAACGTGGTGGTGCCAACCTTCGGGATTTCAGCGTCCAGACTATTGGCAAGAACGGCAAGTCC
>DFBP01000074.1:2886-3725 GCA_002366685.1 Rhodobacterales bacterium UBA3077
TTTTCGGGCATCGCCCAGACAGTCGCCATCGGCGCTTCCTGAACCTGCCGAACTTGCCTTACGGCGGCCTCCTCGGCGAGGCTCCGCCCCACCTCCTCGGCCGCTTGGCGCCCGGCATTGATGGCATGGGCCACGCAAGCGCCGGTTTCCAGCGCGCCGGAAGCTGTACCCGCCGTGAGCACAAAGCCTTCGCCGTTTTGATCCGTTGGCGGGCGCGACGGATCGGGGGCAAACATGGCATTTGCCTCATCCCAGTTAAGCTTGCCGCCGCAATGGGACCAGAGATGCACCACTGGAGAGAACCCGCCAGACATCGCGACGAGGTCACATTCCACGGACTCAACCGCACCACCGGCTCCGGTCTGGTGGCAGATTTCAACACCCGTGACGTGTTTCTTGCCTTTGACCTTGGCCACCGCGTGACCGTTCTCGATACGAATTCCGGCAGCCCGTGCCGCTTCGGCCAGTTCACCGCCGCCGGACGTGCGGGCATCGACAATCAGCGGCACTTCCAGCCCGGCAGCGTGCAGAGCCAAGGCGGTTCGATAAGCGTCATCATTATTGGTGACGATTACGGCACGTATACCCGGGGCCACGCCGTAAAGCCGGACATAATCGCGGGCGGCGCTGGCGAGCATCACGCCCGGGAGGTCGTTTCCGGCAAAATTGAGGGTGCGTTCAAGCGCGCCGGTGGCGGTCACAATCCGCTTGGCCCTGATGCGCCACAGCCGGTGGCGCGGGCCAATATTTGGCGCGTGATCGCTGATCCGCTCATAGCCCAGCGCATAGCCGTGGTCAAAAACACCGGAGCCTTGTGTGCGGGTGCGCAAGGTCACGTT
>DFBP01000074.1:3770-4304 GCA_002366685.1 Rhodobacterales bacterium UBA3077
ATCCACCACAGCGCGACCCCCGAGATGCGGGGATTGTTCGAGAAGCAGCACTTTAGCCCCAGATTTGCCAGCTTCCAACGCCGCCTCTAGCCCAGCAATACCGCCGCCCACAATCAGGATATCGGTATAGGCATAGAAATACTCGTAGCGGTCGGCATCACGCTCGGTTGGTACTTGTCCCAACCCAGCCGAACGCCGGATGATCGGCTCGAAAATGCGCTTCCAGGCCCATTGCGGGCGCATAAAGGTTTTGTAGTAAAAACCGGCAGGAAAGAAGCGGGCCAAGCGGTTGTTAATCGCTCCAACATCGAATTCCAGGCTTGGCCAGTGGTTTTGGGAGCGCGCCGAAAGGCCATTAAAAACCTCGGTTGTGGTGGCGCGCTGGTTCGGTTCAAAACGCCCGCCTTCGCCCATGTTCATCAGCGCGTTTGGCTCTTCGTTCCCAGAGGCAACAATGCCACGCGGGCGATGGTATTTGAAAGAACGGCCAACCATGCGCTGGTCGTTTGCCATAAGCGCCGAAGCGAGGGTATC
>DFBP01000074.1:4370-8351 GCA_002366685.1 Rhodobacterales bacterium UBA3077
CGCTTGGCTTTGATTTTGGTTATGATCTCTTTCGGGGGCTTCAGAGTTTGGGCGCTGTAGGTGCCAAAAACCTCCAGCGTTACCGCGCACCGCGCGGCATGAAACCACTTTCCGCAGCCATAGACATGACGCCAGCGTTCAAAAACAACCCCTTTGGGGTTTTTGCGCTGGAACATATAGCCGGTAAACTGGTCATCGGAGCTCCCATCAGTAAAACGCTCGATATGCGCTTCACCCCCCCCGTGGAATTCGGTTTCTTCGGCTTCTACACCGCAGTAAGGACAGGTAAGGATCAACACGGCTCAGGCTCCCTTTATCAAATCGATCAGCATGGCGCCGAAGCCCCATTGCAAGGTTCCGGCAACCGAAAATAGCAGCTCGTACCGAAAGGTTTCGATGGCTCTTTCCTCGGCCTTGGCGGCCAACAGTTCGTCAAAGTTTCCTGATATCTGGTCGCGCAGGGTCGCAAGGTCTGTGGGGTCTTTGGCACCCGGATTTTCGATCCGGTTGTTATAGCGCCACATCATTCTGGACTGGGTCAGAATTTGTGAATCCCAACGCCGGCGCGCCTCCTGCGCCATGTAGCGATCTGTCAGGAACACAACGAAGCTGATACAAAGCGCAAACGAGCCCATTGCGCTAAACAGATGCGCGGCGCTGGTTATCATAGACGCGGCGCTCGCCACGGCCCAAACACCAAGCGCTACATAGAGAATCACACGTTGCCACGGGGTGAAATGTTCTAGCATTTGACACCTCCAACAGTCAGAACGGCAGCTCTATGCGCCGAAACCTGCTCAAGGATCGGAATTTCCCACAAATCAGGGGTACAATTAACGACTTGTCGAAGATTGAAAAGAAATTTGATTTTCCAAATGCTTGAGCAAAGCTCTTGAAGCAAGCAACGAAGCCGGAAGCGGCCAACAACAGCTGATGGCGCGAAAGCTTGGTATTGTGGCGAAATTATGTTATAAACGTGACAATATTTAGGCGATTTCAGGAGAAACCAAAGGAACATAACCGCAAACAATGGAGAGTTATTATGGAAGAATTTTTGAGTACCGCGTCCCAAATGTGGGACAAGTTTGCAGACGGGGGCGCCTACGCGATCCGCAAGTTTTTCTTTGCCCTGAACGGCTGGGAAATGAGCGAGTTGCTGAGCCTCGTGCTTTTTATAGGAGCGGTAGGCGGCTTGCTGCTCATGTTGCTTTTGTTGGCCAAGCGGCCAGCCAAGCGCACTACATTTCTGTCTGAAGGGGTTCGGCGCTATCATAAGCATTAGTGCGCGACCCCTGCCGCGACGCTTTCGTCGATAAACCGGCCTTCGGCAAACCGCTCCAACCCGAAGGGTGCAGCCAGCGCGTCTGGCTCGCCCGAGGCCATGGTTGCGGCCAGAGACCAGCCCGAACCGGGGATGGACTTGAACCCGCCCGTCCCCCAACCACAATTAATAAAACACCCGTCGAGCGGTGTTTTGCCAATGATCGGCGAGCGATCACCGGTCATATCCACAATCCCCCCCCATTGACGAAGTTGCTTAAGGCGGCTGATGATCGGGAACGTCTCGATGAGCGCCCGGACGGTTTCCTCAACATGGTGAAACGATCCGCGTTGCGAATAGTTGTTATATCCGTCAGCCCCGCCACCAATCACCAGCTCGCCCTTGTCAGATTGACTTAGGTAGCCGTGCACGGTGTTGGCCATGACCACCACATCTATGCAGGGTTTGATCGGTTCGCTAACCAGCGCCTGCAAGGAAACCGATTCAATCGGAAGCCTGAAGCCGGCCATTTCGGCCAAAACACCAGAGTGGCCAGCGACAACGATGCCGAGTTTCTTGCAGGCTACCTCTCCGCGCGTGGTTTGCACACCGGTCACCTGCCCGCCGGATTGGGTAATGCCGGTCACCTCGGTCTGCTGGATGATATCGACCCCCAAGCGGCTTGCGGCGCGGGCATATCCCCAAGCCACAGCATCGTGCCGGGCCGTGCCACCCCGCGCCTGCCAAAGCCCGCCAAGCACCGGATAGCGGGGGCCCGAGAGCTCGATGATTGGCACTTTTTCCTTAACTTGCTCGGGTGTGAGCATTTCGGTAGACACCCCTTGCACAGCGTTGGCATGGGCAATCCGGTGATAGCCGCGCAACTCGTGCTCGGTTTGCGCCAGCATGATCACGCCCCGCGGGGAAAACATGATGTTGTAATTCAGATCAACGCTCAGACCTTCATAGAGGCTGCGGGCTTTCTCGTAGATGGCCGCACTTTCGTTTTGAAGGTAGTTGGAGCGGATAATGGTGGTGTTGCGCCCGGTGTTTCCGCCTCCAAGCCAGCCTTTCTCGATAACCGCCACATTTGTGATGCCGTGGTTTTTGGCCAGATAATAGGCCGTGGCCAAGCCGTGCCCGCCAGCACCAACAATGACCACGTCGTAACTTTTTTTCAGTTCGGGCGAACGCCAGACCCGTGACCATCCGCTGTGATAGCGCAGGGCTTCCCGCGCGAGGGCGAAGGCAGAATATCGTTTCATGCGGGTGCTCCGGAAATCACGGTTATATGATTGTATTACTCAGTTTTAGCGCTATATGCAAAGCTTGATAGCGGCGCACGGCGCTTGGTTCGCGACATTTGCGCACCGATCCGCCATCGGGCGAGATTGGACGTTGCGCAAAGCTGCCGCGCCAGCGTAATGTGCGCCGGACTTGAGCACAAAGGTAGCAGGCATATGGCTTTCTGGATTCCGGTGGTATTGGCAACATTGGTGGCAATTGTCTGGGCGTTGTGGCCTTTGCTGCGCACCGAAAAAGATAGCGCCGCTGTGCGCGCCAGCTACGATATAAAAGTATTCAAAGACCAGCTGAAGGAAATCGACTCCGACGAAGCCCGTGGCGTTATCTCTGAAGCCGAAGCCACGCGGGTGCGCACCGAAGTTTCGCGCCGCCTGCTGGCTGCCGCCAAGGAAGAGGCAAGCGAAGCCCCTGCCCCCATTGCCCCGCGCACCGCCACCTATGGGCTCGCTGCTGTTATCGCGTTGGCCACCGTGTTTGGCGGTCTCGGGGTTTATAGAACCATTGGCACGCCGGGTCTGCCGGATCTTCCGTTAAGCGAAAATCTCGCACGGCAGGCGTCAGTTGGCGATGATCGCCCTTCCCAAGCAGAAGCCGAAGAATTTGTTGCGGCGCGCGAAACAGACAGCACCGGGTTGGCCAACTTGAGCGATCTCACGCAAGGCCGCGAGGCCGAGCTTATCAGCCAGCTGATTGATGTGCTTCAAGACCGCCCGAATGACCTTGAAGGCCACCAGATGCTGACGCGCGCACTTGCGTCTTCGGGCCGGATGATCGAAGCCCGTGGCGCACAGGAAATTGTGATGCGCATACTCGGTAGTGCCGCCGCGCCAACGGATCACTTGGAGCACGCCGAGCTGATGATTTTAGCCGCGCAGGGTTATGTCTCACCCGAAGCCATTGCAGCCCTCGACAAGGTTATGAGCACCATCCCGGAAAACCCGCGCGCACGCTATTATGCGGGTTTGGCACTGGCCCAATATGGCCAGCCGCGCGAGGCCTATATCATGTGGTCGCAGCTCTTGCAGGAAGGCCCCGAAGAAGCCCCCTGGATTCCGGCCATCCGCGCCGGCATTGATGCGCTCGCCGCCGAAGCGGGCGTTGCCGCACAGGCGCCATTGGCGGGCCCAACAGCCGAGCAGGTAGAGGATGCCGGCGAGATGTCCGAGGAAGATCGCTCCCAGATGATTATATCAATGGTCGAACAACTGACCGAGCGGCTGGAAGCCGAAGGCGGAACCGTTGATGAATGGGTGCGCCTGATCGGTGCCAATAATGTGTTGGGAAACACCGAAGCCGCTCAAAAAGCGTTTACGGATGCCAAAGCCGCCTTTGCGGATGACGAGGCGGCTCTGGCGCGCATAGAAGCCGCAGGCGCACAGCTACCATGATCGTGGAGGATATCAGCGAATTCGCCA
>DFBP01000211.1 GCA_002366685.1 Rhodobacterales bacterium UBA3077
CTGAAAGACGAGCCAAAGCTGCGCGAGGCGGCCGATGAAGAAGAGGTGGTGGCGCGGCTCTTGAACTATGCTGAACAGGTCGAAGGCCTTCTGCGCAATGCCTCCACCCACGCTGCTGGTGTGGTGATTGGTGACCGCCCGCTGGACGAGTTGGTCCCGCTCTATAAAGATCCGCGCTCGGATATGCCCGCCACCCAGTTCAATATGAAATGGGTGGAACCGGCAGGGCTTGTTAAATTTGACTTTCTGGGCCTGAAAACCCTGACGGTTATTCAAAACGCGCTTGATCTGCTCAAAGATCGCGGCGTGGAAATTGATATCGGCCTAATCCCGCTGGATGATGAGCCAACCTACGAGCTCTATGCCTCTGCCAAAACTGTGGCCGTTTTTCAGGTGGAGAGCTCGGGCATGATGGACGCGCTTCGCCAGATGAAGCCGACCTGTATCGAGGACATTGTGGCGCTGGTGGCGCTCTACCGCCCGGGCCCAATGGAAAACATTCCAAAGTTCTGCAAAGTGAAAAACGGGGTGGAGGAGCGGGACAAGCTGCATCCTTCGATTGACCACTTGCTGGACGAAACCCAGGGCATCATTGTTTATCAGGAACAGGTGATGCAGATCGCGCAGGAAATGGCGGGCTACAGCCTCGGCGGTGCTGACCTGCTGCGCCGCGCCATGGGTAAAAAGATCGCCGAAGAAATGGCCAAGGAGCGGCCAAAGTTTGAAAAAGGCGCGCTGGAAAACGGGGTCGACAAAAAGAAAGCCACGCAGGTTTTTGACCTTTTGGAGAAGTTCGCCAATTACGGCTTTAACAAATCCCACGCGGCGGCTTATGCCGTGGTTTCCTACCAAACCGCTTGGCTCAAGGCCAATCATCCGGTTGAATTTATGGCCGGTGTGATGAACTGCGATATTCATTTGACCGACAAGTTGCATGTCTACTTCCGAGAGGTCAAACGGCTGGAGATCGAGATGATCCCGCCTTGTGTGAACCGCTCGGCGGCCACTTTTAGCGTGGTTGACGGCCAAATCGCCTATGCGCTTGGCGGGCTCAAAAACGTGGGCGTGGAAGCGATGAAACTGATCGAGGCCGCGCGCGAAGACGGCGGCGCATTCAAAGACCTGTTTGATTTCGCCCGCCGTGTCGATTTGAAAAGGATGGGCAAGCGCCCGTTTGAGATGCTGGCCCGCGCCGGAGCATTTGACCAACTCGATAGCAACCGTCACAAAGTGCTGGTAAGCGCAGACGGGCTCGTGGCTTATTCAGCGGCCAATTTCGAGCAAAAGAACTCTAGCCAGAACAGCCTGTTTGGGGATAGCGGTGAAGACCTGCCACCACCCCGCCTGCCCATGCCAGATGACTGGCTCCAAACCGAGCGGCTGACTCAGGAACAAGCGGCTGTAGGATTTTACCTTTCCGGCCACCCGCTCGATGACTACGTTGGCCCGCTCAAGCGCCAGCGCCCACCGGTCTTTACGCTCGAGGAACTGACGCAAAAAAGTGAAGGCGTAACGGCCGTGGCCGCAAAAATCGCCGGCACGGTCGCGGGTGTACAGCGCCGAAAATCCGCACGGGGCAACGCCTTTGCCTTTGTCCAATGCTCAGACCCTTCAGGCCTGTTCGAAGTGACGGTTTTTTCCGACGTTCTGGATAAATCGGGGGATCTACTAACCGTTGGCCAGAACGTCGTGCTCTCGGTTGAGGCAACCAATGAAGGCGATCAGCTGAAACTGTTGGCACGCGGCATTGTGCCGGTTGATAGCGCAATTGCTGGGGTGGCCGCCAAGGGTCTAAAGGTATTTGTAAACGCAACCGAGGCTGTGCCACGGCTTGCCAACCTATTGGCCAATGATGTCAAAGGCGCGCGCGGGCCAGTCAACCTGATACTGACAGCGGCGGACCTGCCCGGCGAAGTCGAAATATCGCTCCCCGGTCAATATCCGGTGAACCCGCAAATGCGCTCGGCCTTGAAAAGCATAGAAGGCATTGTGGAAGTGGAAGAGATTTAGCGCACCCTTCCGCTCGCAAGGGCCGGAAGCATTTTTGCAACCCCTGCGTTTTGCAAGCAAAACGCTTGAGTGGCAAAAATGGAGCTGCGGCGCCGTGGCCTCGCTGCGCTCGGCGGCATTCCATCCTTGAGGCTACCCTTTTGGCAACGCGCGACGATCAAACGAAACGCTTTTAACCAGTGCCTGCACGACCATTCCCTCACTTAACCCCAGTTCTGCCACGGATGCGCGGGTAATCCGTGCGCGCAACCGCTGGCCTTCACCGATATCGAGTAGAATTTCGGCAAAGGCCGTTTCCGCCTCTTGCGCGATCTCCGTTATCGTGCCCTGTAAGATGTTGCGAATGCTAAGGCCCTCTGGTTTTTGGAGCGCAATTGCCACATCTCGCGCGCGAATTCTAAGCCGCAATGCTTCGCCCTTTTTAACAGCGGATGCCGGCATGCTCACAGACTGACCAGCCACGGTAAGCTTTGTTAGCTTAAACGCTTCATCCTGCCCGCTCACAACCGCCTTCACCACGCTGCCCGCTTCAAACTTGCCGCTGGCTTCTGCGATATCCAGCCGGGCCAGTGTTTTGGCGACCCCACCGGATGCCAATAATCCGCCATCGGCCAGCACGACCATTTGGTCAGCCAGACGTGCCACTTCTTCAACCGAATGGGTCACATAGATAACCGGAAGTGAAAACGCATTGGGGAGGCGTGCTATATAGGGAAGCAAGCTTGCCTTTCGCGCGCGGTCGAGTGCTGCAAGTGGCTCGTCCATCAGCAAAAGACGTGGTCCGGAAAGCAACGTGCGGCCAATGGCAACTCGCTGTCTTTCCCCTCCGGAAAGAGATCCGGTTTGCCGGTCAAGCAGGGGCGCGAGATCAAGCGTCTCGACCACAGGCTCAAAGCTGATTTGGCTGTCGGCAGGGCTTCGTTTGGTGGCGTATTTCAGGTTTTGCATAACATTCAAGTGGGAGAATAGCCGAGTATCCTGAAATACATATCCCACGCCGCGTTTGTGCGGCGGCACGAAGCGCCCTTTTTCCTGCCAAACTTCATCGCCATAGGCGACGCGCCCTGAAGACTTCGCCTCCAGGCCCGAAATGATGCGAAGCAGTGTGGATTTGCCCACACCCGAAGGCCCAAAAAGTGCCGTGATCCCGCCGAGTTCGAAATCATGTGTGATTTGGAGGGAAAAGTCCGGCTTTGCCAAGCGAATATCGACCGATAGCTGCATGATCTAGCCCACACGCACCGGCATCCGCCGGTTCAGGGAATAAACCAGGAGTAGCACCACAAAGGAAAACACCAGCAGGATTAAAGAAAGCACATGGGCTTGGGCATAATCGAGCGTTTCGACTTTCTCATAAATTGCGATCGAGATCACGCGGGTTTGGCCCGGAATGTTGCCGCCCACCATAAGTACCACACCAAATTCTCCAATTGTGTGGGCAAAGCTGAGCACCCCAGCCGTCAAGAAACCACGCTTGGACAACGGCACGGCAACCGTCAAAAATGCGTTCAACTTGGAGGCTCTCAAACTTGCGGCCGCTTCCATTGGCCCACGACCAACCCCTTCAAATGCCGCTTGCAGGGGTTGCACCGCAAACGGCAGCGAGTAAAGTATAGAAGCCAGCACCAGCCCACTGAACGAGAATGTCAAACTGTTCCCTGTTGCATCACGCCAGAGACCGCCAAGGGTTGAATTGGGGCTTAACATGATCAACAGATAGAATCCGAGCACGGTTGGAGGCAGTACCAAAGGCAGGGCGGTAATCGCCTCGGCGACGGGTTTGAACCGGCTGCGGGTTGTGGCCAACCACCAGGCGAGCGGTGTACCGAAGATCAACAATATGAGGGTGGTCACGGCCGCGAGCTGAATTGAAAGCCAAAGCGGGCCGAGGTCAGGCAAACTCATGGAGTGACCTCGCCGTATCCTGCGGCGCGAATGACTTCCTGAGCTTCCTTTGAAGTGAGGAAGGCAGAAAAAGCCGCGGCTGCAGGGTTGGTTCCGAGCAGAACCGCATCTTGCAAGATCGGGCTATAGTGAACGTCCGGCACCTGCCAGCTCGCCCCCTGCCCTTGCGCATAAGATTGCGCTACCAGTCCAAGTTCGGCATTGCCCGAGGCGACCAGTGCGAAGGCCTGCCCGACGTTTTGACCCATAACTATTTGCGCCTGCAATGGTGCCCACAGATCCAACACTTCCAGCGCTTCACGGGCGGCAAAACCATAGGGGGCAAGCACCGGGTTAGCGATGGCCAGATGAGTGAAGCGGCCTGCGCGCAACGTTGCCTCGCCTATCTCGCCCGTTTGCGGTTGCCACAGGGTGAGCAACCCACGCGCATAGGTAACGCGCTCATGGCCCAGTCCGGCTTCTACCAGCAATTGCGGGCGCAGCTGATCGGCTGACAACAGCATATCATAGGGGGCACCGTTAACGATCTGGGCATAGAGCTTACCGGTGGAGCCGCTGGCCAGTGTGATCTGAAATCCACTTTTGGCTTCAAATACCGGCTTCAATGCTTCCGCCACCTTGGCAAAATTCGTAGCCACCGCGACCAGCGCCTGCCCGGTTTGCCCGGCTCGGCCCGACCACGCCGCAACTCCGGCCAGACCGGCCAACAGTAAGCTGCGTCGTTGGATATGCATCGCCACTCCTTTTGCCTCGGGCAAGCTATCCGCGCATCCTATCCGAGCCCGTCAAACCCCGCAAACCCCAAATTGGCGTTTGGCACAGTTCCCGAGCGTAGCGAGGCCAAGCCCAACGGGGGGCGATTTGTTGCGAAGCAACACAGCGTCCGACGGGCGGGAGGCTGCCGGTGGCCTCGCTACGCTCGGCGGCCCGTGTGACCCGTGCCGCGCAAGCCCTTGAACTCGGGTTCCGCTGCCGCCATAATTGGCCAATGCCCGAATGCTTACATACCTTCTTTCCGCTATCCCCCGGCCGCGCTCATGAGGCGCAAGGTTCTGGGGCAGCTTTTTTTGCCCTGGCGGCTTGTGCAAACCAGCCAAAGCCCAGCCTCTGGATCAACGAATCGTGGCAGGCCGAGCGCTTGCATCCAGCGGGAATCACACCGATTCTGAGCCCTGACCATCTACTTTTTGCCAATACTCAAAACCAAGCTGACAGCCTTGCCGCTGCCGAAGAAGCCCTTCGTTCAGCCGCGTTTAGTGTGGTTGTTACCCAGCTTTCCCAACCGCTCACGCTTTTCACAGGGCGTCGGCTTCAACTTGCTGCCAAGGCCGGAGAAACCACCGGTATTTTCCTAATCCCTGAAGGCGCCGGCAGCCACGCCGCCGAGACCCGCTGGCACTGCGCGCCACATTTTTCACCTGATGACTCGACTCTGCATCGTTGGAAGCTTATAAAGAACAAATCAGGAACATTAACAGAGTGGGTGACTCGCTGGGATGAGCAGACGCGTGGTATCATTGTGGTTTCCGAGGCTGCCGAGCGAGCGGGTGCTGCGCGCCCGCCCGATTGAGGCACCCTTTGCCCTGACCCACCGGCAAAGCAACACCGAGCGGGTTTATTGCCTGAACGA
>DFBP01000026.1 GCA_002366685.1 Rhodobacterales bacterium UBA3077
ATGGCCAACTACCCCAGAATGCTGAGCGCTCCCAGCATATTCCCCCCAAGCCAGCCCAGATGGATTGCCGCCAGAAGGGTGACTTTGAGGGTAGGGGCCACCAGTGCAAAAAAGGCAACAAGAATGGCAAGGAAAATATCAGACTCCCAAAGCGAGCCGAGCGACGAGATCACCGAAAGCTCCTCAAGGTCAAAGAACCACATCTTGATGCCCGCATGCGCCATTGGGGCAAACCACGCGATGGGGAACAGGATGAAGAGGGAGAGGTTGAGGTATTTTATCATATTTTGAGTTCTATCGAATGCTAGGCAATTTACTTATGGTTGCTTTGTCGATTCCTTTTTGAGGCGGCGAGCTAGCCAAACCAACCCTGCCCCTAGTTGGAATCCAATGAAAGCTATCGTGAAGAAAAGCACTGCATAACTGGCGCCAGTTGATCCCTCTCCATCGAGAGTTTGTGAAAGCACACCGTAAACCGCGATAGCTCCGAGCAACGGAACACTAACGATAGTATACAGAATTATCGTTTTGGAACGGAATGAAATTAGAATAATTCCGGTAAGCATTGGAATGAGAATCCAAGCAGCAACTATGAAATAATCGTCTCTCATATAACATTACTCGCGTCTGAAGTTGAATTCGATAAACGTTTTTCTGCCACTTAAAGCTACCTCACACTCTCGATCGGCCCTTCAGCCCTGCCATTAATAAACTGGTCCAGATACGGGTCGCCCGAGGTATCAATCTCCCGCACAGGCCCGTGCCAGCGCACTTTTCCGGCATGGATCATGGCAACGTTATCGGCAATGGCCCGCACGGAGCTCATATCGTGGGTGATCGTGATCGTGGTTGCCCCTAGCTCGCTGACAATTTCGCGGATCAGCTCGTTGATCACCCCCGCCATAATCGGGTCCAGCCCCGTGGTGGGTTCATCAAAGAAGATCACTTCGGGGTTGGAGGCGATGGCGCGGGCCAACCCCACGCGCTTTTGCATNNCCGCCTGATAATTCGGCGGGGTGCAGAAAAGCGACATCGGGTTTGAGCCCGACACGGCGGAGCTTCTCTATCGCCAATTCCTGCGCGTCTGATTTGCTGAGCTTGCCGCGCCCTTGCCGCATCCTGAACGCCACATTGTGCCATACGGGCAGGCTGTCAAACAACGCGCCGCCTTGAAACAGCATGCCGAAATGGCTCAGAAAAGCATCCCGATTTCGGACCGGTTCGCCGTCTATCAGGATATCCCCTGAATCGGCCTTGATTATCCCCAGAATGCATTTCAACAGCACCGATTTGCCAGTGCCCGAGCCGCCGATCACCACCAGCGAAGTGCTTTTGGGCACGTCAAGATCAACACCGCGCAACACTTCATTGCTGCCAAAAGCCTTTGAAAGGCCCCGGAGAGAGATTTTGGACAGGCCGCTCATGCCGGAAACAGCAATTCTGTGAGCAGATAGTTGCTCGCTAAAATCAGCACAGAGGCAGAGACCACGGCGTTTGTTGTTGCCTGCCCAACCCCTTGCGCCCCGCGGCCGGAGTTAAAGCCGCTATAGGTACCCATAAGCGCCACAATGAATCCAAAAACGGCTGCTTTTATCAGGCCGGAGGTCGTATCTCCGGTTTCAAGAAAATCAACGGTATTCGTGATGTAAGCGTTGCTGTTGAAATCCAATCGGAAGACGCCAACCAGAAAGCCGCCCAATATGCCAATGATATTTCCTATGAAAACCAAAAGTGGCATGGCGATGGTTGCCGCCAGCAAGCGCGGCACCACAAGGTATTTGATCGGGTTTGTAGAGAGCGTGGTCAGCGCGTCGATCTGTTCGGTGACCTTCATCGTGCCGATCTCGGCGGCGATCGAGGCCCCCACGCGGCCAGCGACCATCAGCCCGGCGAGCACAGGGCCAAGCTCGCGCACCATGCCGATTGCCACAATCGAGGGCACTACACTTTCAGCATTAAACCGTGCCCCGCCCGCGTAGATTTGCAGTGCCAGCGCACCACCGGTGAATAGCGTGGTGAGCCCGACCACCGGTAGCGAGAAATAGCCAACGCGGAGCAACTGAATAGCCAGCTCACGCGGGTAAAACGGTGCGCGCAACATGTGCGAAACAGCGTGCGCAGCAAAGATCATGACCCGCCCGATGGCGGCAAACAACCCGATCGTCGAACGGCCAATAGAGGCCAGCGCCTCGTTGATAAAATTGATCGCCAGCATAGGCCCTCGCGTTTGGTTCTACTCTATGTATACACGTTTGTAGCGCGCGCCAAGGCCGGTCAGAATCTCGTAACCGATGGTCCCCGCCTTTTCGGCCAGCACATCAACCGTTTGCACATCATTCAACAGGCTCAGGCTTTCGGGGACTTTGCGCAGCTCGGAAATATCCACCGTCAGCAAATCCATAGATACGCGCCCGACCACGGGGCAGGGGGTGTTACCTGCATAAAGGTCGAAACCGCTGGACGCGCGGATAATGCCATCGGCGTAACCGCTTGAAACGGTGGCAATTTTACTTGGGCGCGTGGCAATCCATGAAGCACCGTAGCCCACCGATTCACCGGGCATAACATCCCGAACTTGAACAACAGGCAGGTCAAGCTGCACAACAGGCTTGGCCCCTTTGAAAGGCAACCCGCCATAAAGGCCGATACCCGGGCGGGTGAGGTCAAAGTGATATGGCGCCCCCAGCAGAATGCCGCCGGTGGCGCTCAGGGCTTTCCGGCTAGAGGGCAT
>DFBP01000187.1 GCA_002366685.1 Rhodobacterales bacterium UBA3077
GTCAACCACGCAGCTTTGGTATCTGATAATAATCTCTCAGCAATGCATAATCCCCCGCGCAGTAAGATAGCAATGATCTTTGCGCCGGTGGCCCGAGAGACTGAAACGAAGCCGGTTTCGAGCTTTTGTTCTGGTGCTCAATCGAGACCTCTCGTCCAATGAGAAGAGATAACTGCTCGGCCAGCCGATCAAGCTGACCAATTTTATATATATCTGTATAATAATTGAGGTTTGGTCCGAGATACTTGGAAATCGGATCCGTGTGGTGATAAATCGAAGGAGAAAGCAGCCGGTATTTGTCCAGATTCTTGATAAAAACATGGCGCGTTGGATCCGGCTCCAGCTTGAGCGCTTCGGCCAACTTCAGATCAATGTTTTCTTCAGAAAGCTCCCCGTTTCTTTCCACTTTGTTACTATAAGCGGAGAGAATCCGTTCCGCCGGATCGCGGATCACCGCGATCCGTGCATAGTTTTCAAACCGGCTGTGATCGTAATTATAAAACTGTCTAGCGTGAACAAATTGGTTGTGAATGCCAAGCCCGTTGGCACCTTTTCCCGGTTTTTGATACGGCTTGCCGTGCTCCAGCTCGAAAAACAGGTTTTTCATTGACGTGCTCGCAACTTTCGGCACGGGAAAATAGACGAGTTTAAGAGCCTCGATTTCGAGCGCTTTCATTTTTTCAACCGCATTCGCCATTTCCGAGCCTTCTGTAAAAGCGAATCCTTGAACCGCCACTTGCCGACCTTATGAAACTCGCCTAAAGACAACCCGTAATCAAAAATGCCGGAGTTTGCCACATGTCAGCACCAAAAAAAGTTGTTCTTGCCTATTCGGGCGGGCTGGATACCTCGATTATCCTGAAATGGCTGGAAACCGAATATGGATGTGAAGTCGTGACCTTCACGGCTGACCTCGGTCAGGGCGAGGAGCTGGGGCCTGCGCGCCACAAAGCCGAGTTGCTGGGTGTGAAGCCGGAAAACATCCATATCGAAGATGTGCGCGAGGAATTCGTGCGGGATTTTGTATTCCCGATGTTTCGGGCCAACGCCCAATACGAAGGGCTTTACTTACTCGGCACCTCGATTGCCCGCCCGTTGATCTCCAAACGCTTGGTCGAAATTGCCGCTGAATGCGGAGCCGATGCGGTCGCTCACGGGGCTACCGGCAAAGGCAATGACCAAGTGCGGTTTGAACTCGCGGCCTACGCGCTCAACCCGGATATAAAGGTTGTGGCCCCTTGGCGCGAATGGGACTTGACCAGCCGCACCCGTTTGCTTGAGTTCGCCGAAATGCATCAAATTCCGATTGCCAAAGATAAACGCGGCGAAGCCCCGTTCTCGGTCGATGCCAACCTTCTGCACACCTCATCCGAGGGCAAAGTGCTGGAAGACCCGGCGATTGAAGCCCCGGATTATGTGTATCAACGCACCGTTGATCCGGAAAAAGCGCCGGACACCCCCGAGTTCATCGAGATCACCTACGAAACAGGAGACCCGGTTGCGCTGAACGGCAAAGCCCTCAGCCCCGCTGAAATGCTGACCGCCCTTAATGAGTTGGGTGGCAAACATGGCATTGGCCGGCTCGATCTTGTTGAAGGCCGCTTTGTTGGCATGAAATCCCGCGGCATTTATGAAACTCCGGGCGGCACCATTATGCTGGAAGCCCATCGCGGCATGGAAAGCATTACGCTCGATCGCGGTGCGGCCCACCTCAAAGACGAGCTGATGCCAAAATATGCGGAACTCATCTATAACGGGTTTTGGTATTCGCCCGAGCGGGACATGCTGCAAGCCCTGATCGACGAAAGCCAAAAACACGTTTCCGGCACCGTGCGGCTCAAGCTCTACAAAGGCTTGGTCCAAACCGTTGGCCGCTGGTCCGAGCACTCGCTCTATTCCGAAGAGCATGTGACGTTTGAGGATGACGCAGGCGCCTATGACCAAAAAGACGCTGCTGGCTTTATCCAGATCAACGCCCTGCGCCTTAAATTACTTGCTGCGCGGGATCGCCGCCTGCGCTAGGCAATTATTGCAAGCCTTTCGAATTTCTGTATTCTCCTTTTGTAGACATACAGGAATTCGATCATGAAAAGCCTTCTCAAACTGCTCGCCATTCTTAGCGCCACAGCCAGCCCCGCTTTGGCCCAATCCGCATATGAGGGCCGTTGGGCTGCAACCGGTACCAGCTGCAATGCGCAGGATACCGACAATGTCCCGATGGAAATTATGGGCACAACGGTTCGCTTTTATGAAAGNNCCATCGCGGGCTATTATTGCTCAATGATGATGGATCTTTGGTATATAGCGCCAACGGCTGGACAGATACGTTCAGGCGTTGCGAATAACCAAATTGCTTTGAGCGCCGGCAAAAAGCGCTCTTTACGCCCCAGCGAGAGAATCACAAACAAAATTCCCCTTTTTGCCGGCCTTTTATTTAATTAGCAGTCCAAGTACCACTACGTGATGCTGTACAGGTGCCAGTGTCCAGATATGCAAAATAGTTTCCACTGGCA
>DFBP01000004.1 GCA_002366685.1 Rhodobacterales bacterium UBA3077
TGCGCAAAGATCCGGCCGCGCTTCAAGACGCGGTTAAAGCGGTCGGGTTCTTCCCGGGTTTGCGCGTGGTACACGTGGAATCAGCTGCCGATTCGATAACCAAAGCCGTTAAGCCGGCGCTGGAAGAATGGCAACCAGGCGATGCCGTGATCGTGCTCACCGCCGGTCAGCTTAATGCGCGCTCCAGCCTGCGCAAGCTCGTTGAAGGTCATCGTGAATCTCTTGCCATCGGCATCTATAATGACCCGCCAAGCCGCGAGGAAATCGAAAACCAGCTCGCTGCAAAAGGCCTGCAGAACCTGCCGCCCGACACCATGCGCGATATCCAGACCCTCGCCCGGGAGCTCGACCCCGGCGACTTTGCCCAAACCTTGGAAAAGCTCTCGCTCTACAAGCTAAATGACCCAATCCCTGCAACGCCCGAAGATATTGCGACCTGCGCTCCACAATCGACCGAAGCGGGAATGGACGCGCTTATCCGCCACGTCGCCGAAGGACATTCTGCCGAAATCGGCCCCCACATGGCCCGCCTCAAGGCACAAGGTACCAATCCAACCACGCTCACCATCTCGGCCACCCGCCATTTCCGACAGCTTCACGCTGCGGCAGCCAGCACGCAAGGCATTGATTCCGCACTTTCCCGCATGCGCCCTCCGGTTTTCGGCCCGCGCCGTGACCAAATGGCGAGGCAGGCCCGGAACTGGGGTATGTACCGCCTTGAAGCCGCGCTTGGCGTGCTCATGGAAACCGACCTTAGCCTTCGGTCCTCCAAACCCTATCCGGCGATGGCCATGACCGAGCGTAGCTTTATCCGCATCACCATGATGCACCCTAGATAGGAGACTCCCCATGTATCAAGTCATTGGCACCGCCCGCTCCCGCGCTATGCGCGTATTCTGGATGCTGGAAGAGCTGGAGCAGGAATACGAAATCGTTGAATCCGGCCCGCGCGGCAAGGCCATTTCCGAGGTGAACCCCTCTGGCAAAGTGCCCGCGCTTATCGTTGACGGCACCGCTCTACTCGATTCGGTTGCGATCATGCAATTTCTCGCCGACCGTCATAATGGCCTGACTTATGCTTGCGGGACCATTGAGCGCGCACAGCAAGATGGCTTCNNGTGCTGTGGCAGGCGACCAAACACAAGTTTTACTACCCTGAAGAGTTACGCGTGCCCGAAGTGATGGAGGCCGCGAAGTGGGATTTCGCCCGCGCCATGAAAACGCTCGAAACCCGTTTGGGTGACAAGGAATTTGTCATGGGAGACAAAATTACCGTGCCAGACCTGCTGATCAGCCACTGCGCTGGCTGGGCGCTTGGGGTAAAGTTCGAACTACCCAAAGGAAAACTCGGTGATTACTTCAAGCGCTTACGTGGCCGCCCGGCCATGAAGCGAGCCCTTGCGCGTGCCAGTCAAAACACTTGAATCAACTCATTTGCGCGGCAATTAGAAATTCCTGATTGCCGTGCTGACCGAGTATCGGGCTCTCGTCTTCATGGGTCACAACCCAGCCTGCGGTCTCCAGAAAAGCCCTGATTTCAGCCCGCGCCCGCGCCTTGGCAGCCTCGCTTTTTACAATCCCGCCTTTGCCAATCTCGACCCTGCCGACCTCGAATTGCGGCTTAATCAAGCCCACAAAAAACGCGCCGGTTTTTCCCAATGCGAGCGCCTCGGGTAAGGCTTTTGTCAGGCTGATAAACGACACATCGGATACAATAAAATCGACCTCCGGCACCAGACCCGCGGGAATAGTTTTGGCATTGATCCCCTCAAGGTTTTTGACCCGCGTATCGGCTACCAGTTTCGGGTGGAGCTGCCCGTGCCCCACATCAAGCGCATAAACTTGAGCCGCACCATTCTCCAACAATACTTCCGTAAAGCCACCGGTGGAGGCTCCCACATCCAAAGCCAGCAGACCCATCGGCGACAGGTCAAATTTTTCCAGCGCATGCGCCAGCTTCAGCGCCGCGCGGGAGACATAGGGGTTTGGGTTTTCGGTAAGGCTTAGCGACCCGTCACCCACTTTCTGGGAAGCCTTTTTTGCCGGTCGCCCGTCTACCCGAACCACCCCTGCCGCAATCAATTCCTGCGCCCGCGCGCGGCTCCCGGCGAGCCCCGCTCCTACAAGCGCTTGATCCAGTCGTTGGGGCATATAATTCTTTCTTTATAGGGCCTTACTCAGCTTTTGGACGCTTCGCTCAGCACGGTTTTAAGGGTTTCCAGCCAAATTCGGCGCACCATCGGCTCCTGAATTGTGATTACAAGGAAAGGCTCCCGAGACTCAGGTATCGCAATGCGCAATTGCGTTCCATTTTCCTGTAGCTCTCCTTGCTGCAACACGCGGCCAACAACCCGATTTCGAAATACCCAGAGAATGCCGGTGCCGCCACCCTCAAGGTCAATTAACGCAGCAAAGCCGGAAGGCTCAAGCAACACGGTACTTGCCGGATGGTCGGGATATTTCTCGTGCCACATTTCCAGCACGTCGACTTTGCTGTCCAACCTTGGGCTCGAAACACCTGTAGACCTGCGCAATAGCAATACAGCACCGAGAATTCCGGCAATAACAACTGGTATGATCCAAAATAGCATGGGCGGGATTCTAGATGAATTCCGCCCATTCGCAATGCTTACTTTTGGCTATATTAAAGTGTGCGTTCCAGCTCTTCGGTAGTGAAAATCTCGATGACATCGTCTTCGCGAATGTCTTCGTAGTTTTCAAATGCCATGCCGCATTCCTGCCCCGACTGCACTTCTTTGACTTCGTCTTTGTGCCGTTTCAGGGTTTTCAGCTTGCCTTCGTGGATCACCACATTGTCACGCAGCAACCGCACACCAGCGCTCCGCCGCGCCACGCCTTCGGTGACCTCACAACCGGCAATTTTGCCAACGCCGGTGATCTTGAACACCTCTTTGATTTTGGCATAGCCGATAAAGGTTTCTTTAACCTCGGGTGACAACAGGCCTGAGGCGGCAGCTTTGATATCGTCCACCAGATCGTAGATGATCGAGTAATAACGGATTTCCACACCTTTTTGGTTGGCGCCATTGCGGGCTTGCGAATTTGCCCGCACGTTAAAGCCGATAATCGGCGCGCCCGAGGCTTCCGCCAAGGTTACATCCGATTCGGTGATCGCGCCCACGCCCGAGTGCAGCACCCGCACGCGAACCTCGTCATTACCGATTTTTTCGCAAGCCTGAACAATCGCCTCGGTCGAGCCTTGCACGTCGGCTTTCAACACAATCGGCAGTTCCGAAACACTCTCGTCGGCTTTGGCATTGGCCAAAAGCTGGTCGAGCGAAACACCCGCACCGGCAGCGGCCTTCTTATCCTTAGCAACTTGCGCACGGTATTCCGCGATCTCTCTCGCACGGGCTTCATCCGGCACTACGTTGAGCACATCGCCCGCTTCAGGTGAGCCGTTCAAGCCAAGCACCTCAACCGGCACCGAGGGTCCGGCTTCTTCTACGCGGTTGCCCTGATCGTCGATCAAAGCGCGAACTTTGCCCCACTGCTCGCCCACCACAAAGATATCGCCGCGCTTGAGCGTGCCTTTTTGCACCAGAACCGTAGCAACTGGGCCGCGGCCCACATCAAGCTTGGCCTCGATCACAGCCCCTTCGGCGGCACGGTCGGCATTGGCGGTCAGCTCGAGCAATTCGGCTTGCAATGCGATGTTTTCCAGCAGCTTATCAAGGCCTTGGCCCGTAATAGCTGAAACTTCAACATCCAGCACATCGCCTGACATTTCTTCCACAATCACATTGTGTTGCAGCAATTCAGTGCGCACGCGGGTCGGGTCTGCGCCTTCGCGGTCACATTTGTTGATCGCGATAATCATCGGCACTTCCGCCGCTTGCGCGTGGTTGATCGCCTCAATGGTTTGCGGCATCACGCTGTCATCCGCAGCCACAACCAGCACCACGATATCGGTTACCTGCGCGCCGCGAGAGCGCATTGAGGTAAAGGCCGCGTGGCCCGGGGTATCGAGGAAGGTCATCACTTCGCCACTGTCGAGCGTGATTTGGTAAGCGCCGATATGCTGGGTAATCCCGCCAGCCTCACCGGTTACCACATTGGTTTTGCGGATCGCATCCAGCAAAGAGGTTTTACCGTGGTCCACGTGGCCCATGATGGTGATCACGGGTGGGCGTGTTTTCTGGTTGGCGTCATCGTCTTCCGGCGCTTCGATGAGCACATCCTCAACCGCCGCATCGGAAACCCGAACCACTTTGTGGCCAAATTCCTCTACGATCAGCTCAGCTGTTTCGTGGTCGATGGTCTGGTTTTGGGTGGCCATAATACCGTTGGTCATCAGGGCTTTCACCACTGCGGCCACGCGTTCGGTCATCCGGTTGGCAAGCTCCTGCACGGTGATCGCGTCAGGCAGTTGCACTTCGCGGTAAACTTTTTCGCGCTCTACCGGCCCACCCATCATTTTACGCTTTTCGCGTTCCTGGCGGCGCTTCATCGCAGCCATGGAGCGTTGGCGGTTGCCACCGCCACCCAGAGCCTGATTGATAGTCAGCTTACCAGAGCGGCGACGGTCTGCACCACCAGCACCTTTGGTGTTGCGGGTTTGCTTGCGATCTTCCGCAGGCTTGGCAGCCGGTTTTAGATTCTTGGGGGCTACGCGGCCCGCTTCGGCGCGGGCGCCAGCCACTTGTGCTTCTGCCGGGTCGGCTTCTGCCGGGGTCGGGTTGCGCAGTTTGGGTCTTGCCGCACCGCTAACACTTTTCTTGTGGGCTTTGGCTTCTTCCGCAGCTGCAGCTTCCTTGACTTTTGCTTCTTCGGCTTCGCGCTCGGCACGGATAGCCGCTTCAGCGGCTTCACGCTCCACGGCTTCTTTTTCTGCGCGGCGTTTGGCCCGCTCGCCTTCACGGGCTTCGGATTGCGCCCGCTCATTGGCAGCGCGTTCGTCTTCCATTGCGCGCGCGGCTTCCAGTGCCTTTTTGCGGCGTGCCATTTCGGCGTCAGACAGATATCCGCCCGCTGCTTTCTGGCCGCCCGCTTTCGCTGGCCCCGCCCCGCCGGGCTTCGGCACAAACACGCGTTTGCGTTTAGTCTCGACCACGACGTTCTTGGACCGCCCGTGCGAGAATTTCTGCCGCACAGTGCCGCCCTTTAAACCCAAAGGTTTTTTGCCGTCGTTATTTGTCGTATCGCTCATTCTTCACCTTTCGACACCGCGCCCTTGCGTGGCGTTTATACCTGTCTGACCTGATGGTCAATCAACCCGTTTTTTGCAACGCCTTTAAGCGATTGCCTTCAAAAAGGACTCGATCCGTGAACCCGCCGGACAGTATCGCGGCATGTATCACATTATCTCGCCCGAATGCCAAACCCAATTCGCCCCCAGAGAGCCCCTGAATCCAAGATTCTTCACCATTTGGTGGCCTGAGAGCCGTTTTTCCACGCTCGGAGCCATCAGAGGCCTGCAAAAGCACATCCGCCTCGCCCGAAACGAGCGCCGATTTTACCTTTTCAAGACCGCAAACAGCACGCCCCGCCTTGCGTGCCATGGAAACCGCCGCCAGCAACCGCTGGCGAACAAGCCCCGCCACCTGATCGGCAAGGTCGCTATCCGCGCTCACCTTCATCTTGGCCCCGCGCGAGAATAACCCTTTTTGCACCGCTTTTTCAATGGCAGCACGGTTGGCACTCACCCATATCCCGCGCCCGGGCAATTTGCTCCCGAGGTCGGGGTAGATTTTATTCTCGGGTCCCACAACAAAGCGGATCAGTGCCTCTTTTGCACAGACCTCGCCGGACACAACGCATTTGCGTTCTGTTTTACTCCGGTTCTGTTGTTGCCCACCGCGCGTCATATATCAGCTCCGAAGCCCGCATCAGGCTTCGGCCTCCTGATCGTCAGCGTCTTCTTCGCTTTCTTCATTTTCGGCGTTCTGGGCGTCCAGCTCTTCCTGAGTTAGCCAGCCGAGCATTACCCGGGCCGTCATCACCAGTTGCTGGGCTTCTTCGAGGCCAACGTCAAACTGCTCAAGCAGGCCGTCGTCTTTCACGCGCTTGCCATCAATCGTGGTGTAGCCACCGGCTAGTTCCCAGTCAGCACACTGAGCAAACTCTTCCAGTGTCTTAATGCCGTCTTCAGCCAGCGCCACAAACATTTGCGGGGTCAGGCCCTCATAGTCAAACAAGCTCTGTTCAACACCAAGCTCCCGCGCTTTTTCAATCGCCTTGGCGTTTTGCTCGTCGATGCTTTCACGCGCGCGCGCTTGCAGCTCGTCAACAGTATCCTGATCAAACCCGTCAATGTTCAGCAGCTCGTCAGCTTCCACGTAAGCCACTTCTTCCAAAGACGTGAACCCCTCGGAAGCCAGTAGCTGCGCCACCAACTCGTCCACGTTTAGCGCGTCCATAAACACTTTGGTGTGCGCGACAAACTCGGCCTGACGGCGCTCGGATTCGTCGGCTTCCGTCATGATATCAATGTCAAAGCCCGTAAGCTGGGAAGCCAGCCGCACGTTTTGGCCCCGGCGGCCAATGGCAAGGCTGAGCTGTTCATCCGGCACAATCACCTCAATGCGCTCGGCTTCATCATCCAGAATAACCTTGGAAACTTCAGCCGGTTGAAGCGCGTTCACCAAGAAGGTCGGCGCGTCATCATTCCAAGGAATGATGTCAATTTTCTCGCCCTGAAGCTCGGTCACAACCGCCTGCACGCGCGAGCCGCGCATACCCACACAAGCCCCTACAGGGTCAATCGAGTTATCATTCGAGATCACGCCGATCTTAGCGCGCGAACCCGGGTCACGGGCCACGGCTTTGATCTCGATAATGCCGTCGTAGATTTCCGGCACTTCCATTTTAAAGAGCTCGGCGAGGAATTCAGGCGCGGTGCGCGAAAGGAAAATCTGCGGGCCACGCACTTCGGAGCGCACATCGCGGATATAGGCGCGCACACGGTCACCGGTGCGGAAAGGCTCGCGGTTGATCAGCTGATCACGGCGCAAAATGGCTTCGCCACGGCCCACGTCTACAATCACATTGCCGTATTCCACGCGTTTAACAACACCGTTGATGATCTCGCCAACGCGGTTCTTGAATTCGTCAAACTGGCGCTCACGCTCGGCTTCGCGCACTTTTTGCATAATAACCTGCTTGGCCGATTGCGCCGCGATCCGGCCAAAATCCATAGGTGGCAGCGGATCAGAAAGCACGGAGCCAATTTCGGCCTCACCATCAATTTCGCGGGCGTCTTCCAGCGTTAGTTCGGTGAAGGTATTTTCATACTCTTCATCTTCCACAACCGTGCGGCAGCGCTTCATGGTCAGCTCACCGGTTTTGCGGTCAATGGCAGCGCGAATGTCATATTCCGCGCCATAGCGCGATTTCGCGGCTTTGCCCAAACTATCTTCCATCGCCTCGATCACAAGGTTTGGCTCAATAAGCTTTTCGCGGGCTACGGCCTCGGCGATCTGCAGGAGCTCTAGGCGGTTTGCACTGGTAATGGCCATTGTTTAGTCCTCTGTCGTTTCCGAGGTATCTACCTCGTCAAATTCTTCTTCATTAATGATGCCGGCATCTTTGCGGGCCTTCAGGCTTTCGGCGATCAACTCGTCGGTCAGCACCAGCTTGGCTTCGGTCAGCCAGTCAAACTGCAAGCCGATAATGCCCTCAGAAATCTCGATCAGAATTTCGCCATCCTGAACGCCCTTAAGTTCACCGGAAAAACGCTTGCGCCCGCCAATCAACTCGCTGGTCAACAGCTTGACCTGATAGCCCTCAAACGTCTCGAAATCTTTCAGGCGAGTCAAAGGCCGGTCAATGCCAGGGCTGGAGACTTCCAGCGCGTATTCGTCCTCAATCGGGTCTTCCACATCGAGCACCGCCGAAACCGCCAGCGAGATTTTTGCACAATCATCGACCACAATCCCGCCCTCGGGTTTGTCAGCCATAATTTGCAGGATAACACGTTTTCCGCTCATCAGGCGAATCCGCACCAGTTCATAGCCCATCCCCTCGATAATCGGGGTGACGATACCGGCCAACCGCCTATCAATGGCGGAAGATGCAATCAGATCAGACATAGGGTGCCTTTCAAGCACAAAAAAACGGGCGCGCGGCCCGTCGAAACTCTCGGTGGAGGTTGGTTTTGGAAGCCAACGACCGCTGTTGAAAGTGATATAGAGGGGCGGGAAGGGGATTGCAAGGGGGAGTTTTAATTCGTTAGGGAGCACTCCCGCGCTTTGCTTGGGCCGCGCCCTCGTGCTGCGCACATCGGGTGTCGCTGCGCTGGCTTTTGAGTATTTCTGAAACAAAGAAGGGATACAAGGGTTATTCCGCGGCGGCAGCGTTTTGAAATTCGCGGAATTGTTCTTCTTATTTTTTAATTTGGGCTTGATCGGTCTTTGCCAGCAGGAACGGCTTTCTTTTGCCGATGACCATCGTGTCTTTTTTAAGGTTCGAATTGGCGTTTATTATTTTGGCCAGCACTGTTGCTTTGAAATAATCACATTTTGTATTGCGCAGTTTGACTGACAGATATGCGTATTCCTGTGTTTCAAATTGATTGGATAATTCAAGGACATCCAATGAGGTGCATGAAGCCAGCGGGAGAATGCCGTCTGCATCAACGCTTAGATTAAGCAATCTTAGCTCTTTTATTTTGGTCAGTTTCCCAATAGAGGCGAGCGTCGCTACTTTGTTTTTAGGACTCAAGCTGCCGAGGCTTCCTATGAACATAAGTGCTTTCAGTTCGGGTATAAAACCTAGCGGAGAAAGATCGATAATTTTTTGGCGTGTTGTTGAGACATAATGCTGTGAGCGCTGGCAGTTGTTGCAAAAAGCTGATGTCAGATACTTTGGTATTCCATTCAATTGCTAGGTGGCGCGACCCGCTAATTTTTGTCAGACTTGATATATCGGCGACCCGCATCTCATAGAAATAGAGGTGCTCTGCAGAAATATATTCGCAGATTGTCGAAAAAGTTTTTCCGTTGACACCCACGACATAGCCTGACTTGCCAACCAACGGTTTGTGAATGTCTTTGATGCGGTGAATAAATCCGTCCAGAATTACCATTGGTTTGTTGTCTGCAGACCAATTAGTTTTTGGCACAGTTAGCAACTCTTGGAGCAGCGGCAGAGTATTTTTTGCGGG